>JANXUV010000114.1 GCA_025356085.1 Betaproteobacteria bacterium | reverse complement strand
TTCTCAAGCTTGCCGCGGTAGACCATGCCGATGCCGATGTTGGCCTTGCCGATGTTGATGTCCCTCACCTGCTGGTCGATCAGCTTTTCGGCGATGGCTTTCTTCGTATAGGCGTCGAGCTCCGAGAGCGGAATGTAGGTGCCCGGGCAGAGGTGGCAGGTCGGCTGCGGATCGGTGGGATTGACCTTCTCCTGCGCCAGCAGCGAATCGGAAAAAAACGCGGCCGCGGCCAGTCCGGACAGGATGATTTTCATAGGCGCCTCGCTGTTGAGTGACGTTCGCTACTTAAATACTAACCGAGCGTCCTGGCGAGCACTTCCGCGAGATGCAGCGTGTCGCGCCCGCCGAGGTCCTCAATCTGCTCCCTGCATGAAAATCCGTTCGCGACGATGAGCGTCTCCGCGGCCGCGCCCTTCACTTTCGGCACCACCGAGAGATTGCCGATCTTTACCGAAGTTTCGTAAGTCTCCTGCCGAAAGCCGAAGGCGCCGGCCATGCCGCAGCAGCCGGTGTCGGGGGCAGCGGTCTCGATGCCGGCAGCTTCGAGCAGCGCGACGTCGGCCTTGGTGCTGCCGAGGGCTTTCTGGTGGCAGTGGCCATGCAGCAACGCCGAACCGCCGATGCGCGCAGGCTTCCAGTGGCGCGCCTGCAGGATTTCAGCGAGGGTGACGGTCTGCTTGGCGAGCTTGGCGGCATTGCTGTCGCCGGGAAACAATTTGAGTAATTCGTCCCGGAACACGGAATGGCAGCCGGGTTCGAGCATCACGATGGGCGTGCCGGACTCGATCTGCGGCCCTAGCACTTCGAGGACCTTCTGCAGCGCCGCTTTCGCCTGGCCGAGCATGCCAAAGTCGTAGTAGGGCCGGCCGCAGCACAGGCGCTCTTTCGGCAGCTCGACGCGCGCGCCTGAGGCTTCCAGCACCCGCGCCGCGGCAATCGCGCTCTGCGGCCGGAAGTAGTTGCTGAAGGTATCGGGAAACAGCACCACCGGGTCGCCGCGCCGCGTGCCGCTCGCGCGCGACGGATCGCGCTGCGCGCGGTGGATGGTGTCGAACTGCGCGCAGAAGCTGCGCACTGCGAAGCGCGGCAAGGGGCGCTGCTGGGCGAGTCCGGCGGCGCTCTTGAGGAAGGATGAAAACAACGGCAACCGCGTCAGCGCATTGACCAGGCTCGGTGCTTTCATCGCCAGCGGCGCCCACTCGCCGATGCGTCCCATCGCGTTCGCGTGCAGCGGACGCGCGCGATGCTCGTAATAGTGCGACAGGAACTCGGCCTTGTAGCTGGCCATGTCGGTGTGCGTGGGGCAGTCGCTGCGGCAGCCCTTGCAGGCAAGGCACATGTCCAGCGCTTCCTTCACCTCCTTGCTCTGCCAGCCGTCGGCGATCACCTCGCCTCTCAACATCTCATTCAGCAACCTCGCGCGGCCGCGTGTCGAATAGCGTTCCTCCTTGGTGGCGCGGTAGCTCGGGCACATCGTGCCACCCTCGGCCGAGCGGCACTTGCCCATGCCAATGCAGCGCTCGGTGGCGCGCGTGAAGCCGTCGCCCTCGCTGCTGAGGAACGTCATGCGCGTAGCGAGCGTCACCGGTTGGTATTGCGGCCCGGCGCGCAGATTCTCATCCACGCGGTAGACCTCGCCCAGCGCATCGATGAGCTTGCCCGGGTTCATGCGCCCCCGTGGGTCCCAGATGCGCTTGAACTCTCGGAACGCCGCCATCAGCTCTGGGCCGTACATCAGCGGCAGGAATTCGGCGCGCCCCTGGCCATCGCCGTGCTCCCCCGACAGCGAGCCGCCGTAGGCGACCACCAGCTTCGAGGCCTCGGTGAGGAAGCCGCGCCACTGCACCAGCCCTTTGGCGCTGCGCAAATCGAAATTGATGCGCGCGTGGATGCAGCCGTCGCCGAAATGCCCGTACAGCGAGGTGCGGTAGCCGTAGCGGTCCACCAGCTTCTGGAATTCGCGCAGGTAATCGCCGAGCCGCAGCGGATCGACCGCGGCGTCCTCCCAGCCGACCACCGGGTCCGGGCCGTCGTGCGCCTTGAGCTTGAGCGAGGTTGCCGACGCGCCGGTCTCGCGGATGGTCCAGATGCGGTTCATCAGCGACTTGTCGACGATCACGGAGCCGCCCAACACGTCCTTCAGCACATCCGCCCTGGCGAGCGCATCCTCCCTCGTCTCCGCGCCGAATTCCACCATCAGCCAGGCATTGCCCGCCGGCAGCAGCGCGATGTCCTCCAGCTTGAGGTTGCGCTCGCGCAGGCCACCGATGATGCCGGTGTCCAGGCCCTCGCAAGCGATGGGTTTTGCGTTCAATACCTGCGGCACGGCGTCGCCCGCCTGGTAGATGTCGTCGAAGCCGATCACCAGCAGCACGCGCTCGCGCGGGCTGGGCACCAGACGGGCAAGGGCCTGCAATGTCAGCGCGCAGGTGCCCTCCGACCCCACCAGCGCACGCGCCACATTGAAGCCGTTCTCGGGCAGCAGCTGATCGAGGTTGTAGCCCGAGACGCGGCGCTTGATCTTCGGGAAGCGCCCGCGGATTAGGTCAGCATAGCGGTCGCGCAGCGAGCGCAGCTTTTCGTAGATTTCGCCCTGCCGGCCGCCGCGGCGGATGATGGCGTCCAGTTCGATTTCCGAAGTCGGGCCGCACCAGAAGCGCGCACCGTCGTAGGTCAGCACTTCGAGCGCTTCGATGTTCTCCACGGTCTTGCCGGCCATCACCGAGTGCGCGCCGCAGGAGTTGTTGCCGATCATGCCGCCCAGCGTGCAGCGCGAGTGCGTCGCCGGGTCCGGGCCGAAGGTGAGTCCGTAGCGCTCGGCCGAGGCGCGCAGCGCGTCGCAGACCACGCCGGGCTCCACGCGCGCCAGGCGCGCGGCACCATCCAGTTCGAGTATCCGGTCCAGGTACTTGGAGGTGTCAATCACCACCGCCACGTTCACCGTCTGTCCGCACAGCGAAGTGCCGCCGCCGCGCGCGAGGATCGGCGCCGCGTGCTCGCGGCAGGCGGCAACCGCGGCGACGATGTCGTCGGCGGAGCGCGGCAGCACCACGCCGATCGGCACCTGACGGTAGTTGGATGCATCGGAGGCGTACGCCGCGCGCGCGCCGGCGTCGAAGCGGACTTCGGCGCGCAAGTTACCGCGCGCGGCTCCTTCGAGCGCTGATCGCAGCGCCAGTTCCAGTGATTCTTGGGTCACGATTCGGATTTTATGCCGAGAAATCCCGCTCAACGCGCGAGAAAACCTCGGCTACCATAGGGGATGAGCGGCACGCCCGATCGCACGCCATCGCGATGGCTGCGCGCCGAACCGCACGAGCAGCCGGCACTCGCCTGGGCTTTCGCATATTTCTTCCTGCTGCTCGCCGCCTACTACATGCTGCGCCCGGTGCGCGACGCGCTCGCGGTGCAGGCAGGCGCGGACCGGCTGCAGTGGCTGTTCACCGCCACCTTCCTCGCGATGCTGGCGCTGGTGCCCGCGTACGGCTGGCTGTGCGCGCGGCTGCCGCGCTCGCGCTTTCTACCCGCGGTCTATGCGTTCTTCATCTTGAACCTGGTCGGCTTCTATTTTTTCCCCGAACCTGGCGCGTTCTTCGTCTGGCTGAACGTCTTCAACCTGTTCGCGGTATCGGTGTTCTGGAGCCTGATGGCGGACCTGTTCTCCCCCGCGCAGGCGACGCGGCTGTTCGGCGCCATCGCCGCGGGCGGCAGCTGCGGCGCGATCGCCGGCCCGGCGCTCACCGCCGGCGCGGCAACTCTGCTCGGCACCGCGAACCTGCTGCTGCTGTCGGCACTGCTGCTGAGCTTTGCGCTGCTGGCGATGATGAAACTGCTTGCCTGGGGCAAGCGGTACCCAAGGCAGGGCGAGCCGCTCGCGGAGGAGCCCGCAGTTGACCAACCCCTTGGCGGCACGATCCTCGCCGGCGCACGCGCCGCGCTCTCCTCGCCCTACCTTCTCGGCATCTGCGCCTATTTGTTCTGCTACACAGTGCTCTCGACCTCGCTCTACTTCCAGCAAGTCGAGATCGTCGGCAAGGCGATCCCCGAGATTGGCGAGCGCACCCGTTTTTTCGCCACGGTGGATTTCGCGGTGAACAGCATCGCGCTGGTCCTGCAGCTTGCGGTCACCGCGCGTCTCGCCGAACGCATCGGCGCGGGCTGGATGCTCGCGCTGATGCCGCTGGTCTCCATCGCCGGCTTCGCGGCGCTCGGCGTCTCTCCGACACTGGCAACGCTGGTCGCCGTCGGCGTCACGCGCCGCGCCGGCGAGTTCGCCATCTCCAAGCCCATGCGCGAGGCGCTCTACACCGCGGTGTCGCGCGAAGACCGCTACAAGGCAAAGGGCTTCACTGACACTGTGGTGTACCGCGGCGGCGATGCGCTATCCGGATGGCTGTTCAACGCGTTGCGCTCGGCGGGCCTGGGCGCTGCTGGGATCGCCTGGGCGGCCGTGCCGGTCGCCGCCGGCTGGCTGGCCGTCGCGTTCTGGCTCGGCCGCAGCTACCGGCGTAAGATTTCCTCGTGAAACCCGATCGCCGGATCTTCCCGCGGGCCGCCGCAGCGGCCCCATCACCGCGAAGCAGTTGCACCCGATCCCGGGGATTTCGAGCTAGCTCTTCCCAGAGCCAGCGCAAGCGCGAACCAGGCGGCCATCGCCGGGATCGCCACCAGAGAAATCGCCGGCAGCCCGAGGCCGAGCGCCCGCAGGCCAGCGAACAGCCAGCCGCCGAGCGCATCGGCGCCGCGAAATACCACCACGTCGATCACGTTCTTCGCCTTGTACTTCTGCTCGCGCGGCAACGCGGTGAACAGGATCTCGCGCGCTGGATTTGAGACGGAAAAATTTGCGACGCGCTGGATCGCCTGGAACGCGATCACCACGGCCAGCGCAGGCAACGCGGCAAGCGCCGCAAAACCGGCTGCGAACACCAGCGGCAGGAAGGCGACGGCCGCGCCGACGCCGAAACGCGCGATCAGGCGCCCGGTCGCAAGCAGCTGCACCGCGACGGTGAGCAGGCCCACCGCAAGATCGATGCTGGCGAACATGCGCGTGCGTACCGTGGGATCGTCCGACGCCGCCGCGACGATGTTCGCCTGCTGGAAGTAAAGGAAGGTCCCGGCGACCGACAGCAGCGCCACCCAGAGCGCGATGCCCGCGAGATAGGGAGACCGCAGCACCATCACGATGCCGGCAAGCCAACCCCCGCCGAGGGACGCGGCAGTTGTGGTGTGCTGGCCTTTTATTTCGAGTTTCCCCGCAAAAAAAACGGCCAGTTCAAGAAACAGCATGGCGACGACGAGCAGATTAGCTGTTCCAATCAGCTCAACCAACGCCACGGTGAGCGTGGGACCCAGCAGCGCGCCCGCGGATCCGCCCGCGGCGATGAAGCCGAACAGGCGCTTGCCCTGCGCCGTGTCGAAGAGATCCGCCATGAAGGACCAGAACACCGAGACCGCGAACAGATTGAAGACGCTGATCCAGACGAAGAACACGCGCGCAATAATTGTTTTTTCTATTTCAAAAAAAAGAAAAAACCAGAATGCCGCGAGGTTGAAAACGAAGAAGTGGTAGACGACCGGGATGAACACGCGGCGCGGCAGGCGCGCCACCACCGCGCCGTAGACGGGCACCACGGCGAGCATTACGAGGAAGGTCGCGGTAAACAGCCACTGCAGGTTGCGTACGCCGCCCGCGACGCCCATCTCGTCGCGCAGCGGCCGCAGCACGTAGTAGCCCGCCAGGAGGCAGAAGAAATAGGCGAAGGACCAGCACACCGCCCGGATCTCCTCCGGGCGCGCCCCGGTCGCCCGTGCCAGCACGCTACGCGCATCCATGAAGCCCTGGACTTTACTAGAATGCATCCATGAAGAGGCGCGAGTTCTTGGTTCTTGGCACTGCGGTTGCCTTTGGACTGGCAAACGCCCAGGAGAAAAAGATCATGACGCGCAAGATTCCATCGACCGGTGAGGACATTCCCGCCATCGGACTTGGCACCTGGCAGGTGTTCGATGCCGGGAATGACGCGGCCGCCCGCGCGCCGCTGCGCGAGACGCTCTCTGCCTTCGTGAAGGCCGGCGGGAAGATGATCGATTCGTCGCCCATGTACGGCTCCGCCGAGTCGGTGGCGGGCGACCTCGTCGCCGAACTCGGCTTGCGCGACAAACTTTTCGTCGCCACCAAGGTGTGGACGCGGGGGCGCGAGGACGGCATGCGCGAGATGGAGACGTCGTTCCGGCGCCTGAAAGTGAAGCAGATGGACCTGATGCAGATCCACAACCTGCTGGATGTCGACGTTCATACGAAAACGCTGCTGGACTGGAAATCGAAAAACAGAATCAGGTATCTCGGCATCACCCATTACACGGCCTCGGCCCACGCCGAAGTGGAGCGGCAATTGAAGAAGGAGAAGTACGACTTCCTGCAGATCAACTATTCCCTGGCCGAGCGGGACTCGGAGAAGCGTCTTTTGCCCCTTTGCCTCGAAAATAAAATTGCCGTGATAGCGAACCGCCCGTTCGCCGAAGGCGCGATGTTCAAGCGCGTACGCGGCAAGCCGCTGCCGCCCTGGGCGGCCGAGATCGGCGCGGCGAGCTGGGCGCAGTACTTCCTGAAATGGATCGTCGGCCTTCCCGCGGTCACCTGCGCGATTCCCGGCACGGGCAACCCCGCGCACATCGCCGACAACGTCGCCGCCGGCTTCGGCGCGCTGCCGGATGAGGCCATGCGCAAGCGGATGGCGGAGCATTTCGACTCCCTGTGATGGAGATTCCATGAACAGCGACGACTTCTACGCCGGCCTGCCGCCGCTGACCGATTTCAGCGCGGTCGCCGACGCCTCGAATTTCCTGCCGCTGCCGCTGGACTGGCACGTGGCGACCTGCGACGTGCGCAATTCCACGCTGGCGGTGCAGGCGGGCAACTACAAGCACGTCAACAC
>JANXUV010000085.1 GCA_025356085.1 Betaproteobacteria bacterium | reverse complement strand
CAGACAGTGGCCGCACCGGTGCTGACCGCGCTGCTGTACCTGGTGGTGTTCGCCTATGCGCTCGGCGACCGCGTGCGCGTGTTCGAACAGATGAGCTACGCCCAGTTCCTGGTGCCCGGCCTGGTGATGATGAGCGTCCTGCAGAATTCGTTCGCCAACAGCTCCTCCAGCCTGATCCAGTCGAAAATCACCGGCAACCTGGTGTTCATGATGCTGCCGCCGATCTCGTACCTGGAGTTCTTCGGCGCCTATGTGCTGGCGGCAATGGTGCGGGGCCTGGTGGTTGGCGGCGGCGTGCTGGCGGTGACGGTCTGGTTCGTGGACCTGCAACTGGCGGCGCCGCTGTGGGTGCTGGCGTTCGCGCTGCTCGGTGCGGCGATCCTCGGCGCGCTCGGACTGGTCGCCGGCATCTGGGCCGACAAATTCGACCAGATTGCCGCGTTCCAGAACTTCGTGATCCTGCCGCTGACCTTCCTCTCCGGGGTTTTCTACTCGATCCACTCGCTGCCGCCGGCCTGGCAGGCAGCCTCGCATCTAAACCCGTTTTTTTACATGATCGACGGCTTCCGCTACGGTTTTTTCGGCGTCTCCGATTTCCCGCCGCTCGCGAGCCTCGCGGTGGTCGCGGTAAGCTTGGCGCTGCTCTCCGCGGCCTGCCTGCTGATGCTGCGCTCGGGCTACAAATTGAGGCAATAGCGATGGTGACTCCTGAAAGCATCAAAGACGGCATCGAAGCGGGTCTCGCCTGCGAGCGTGTGGAGGTGATCGGCGACGGCCAGCACTTCCAGGCGCTGGTCGTGTCGGGCGCGTTCGCGGGCAAGAGCCGCGTGCAGCGCCACCAACTCGTCTACAAGGCGCTCGGCGATCGCATGCGCGAGGAGATCCATGCGCTGTCGATGCAGACCTTCACCCCGGAAGAAGCAAAGCAGGATGGATAAGCTGCTCATCACCGGCGGGCGTCCGCTGCAGGGTGCGGTGCCGATTTCTGGATCCAAGAACGCCGCGCTGCCGGTAATGGCCGCGACGCTGCTGGTGCCCGGCGTCCATCGCCTGCACAACGTTCCCCGGCTGCGCGACACGCGAACCTTTGCCAAGGTGCTGGAGTTGCTCGGCGCGAAGGTCGCATTCGACGGCAACCTGTGTTCGATCGACTCCAGCGGCGTGAATTCGGTGGAAGCGCCCTACGAACTCGTCAAGACCATGCGCGCGAGCATTTACGTGCTCGGGCCGCTACTCGCGCGCTTCGGCGCCGCGAAGGTGTCGCTGCCGGGCGGTTGCGCGTGGGGGCCGCGGCCGGTGAACCTGCACCTGGCGGGATTGCAGGCGATGGGCGCGGCGCTCGACATCGAACATGGCTACATCGTCGGCCGCAACGTGAAGCTGAAGGGGGCAACGTTCGGATTCGACGTGGTTTCGGTCGGCGCCACTGCGCAGCTCATGATGGCAGCCGTGCTCGCCGAGGGCACGACGGTGCTCGAAAACGTTGCGGTCGAGCCCGATGTCACCGTGCTCGGCGAGGTGCTGGTGGCGTGCGGCGCACGCATCGAGGGTCTGGGGTCGCGCCAGCTCACGATTCGCGGCGTGAATTCTCTGCGTCCGATCGATACCACGATCATTCCCGACCGGATCGAGGCGGCGACCTTCGCGGCCGCCGCCGCGATGACCGGCGGGCGTCTCAAGCTCGAGCGGGTGGTGCCGGCGCATTTCGAGGCCGTGCTGCTCAAGCTGGAGGAGGGCGGAAGCAGGGTCGAGCGGGCCGCCGATTCGGTCACCGTCACCGGTCCGGCGCGCCCGAAAGAGGTGAACGTCGTGACGCAGCCGTTTCCGGGCTTCCCGACCGACATGCAGGCGCAAATGATGGCGGTGTGCGCTGTTGCCGGCGGCACCAGCGTGATCGAAGACACCGTATACCTAGATCGCTTCACGCACGTTCCTGAACTCTCGCGCATGGGCGCAAGCATCGAGCTGAAGGGCAATGTAGCGGTGGTCAAGGGTGTCGAACGGCTTTCTGGGGCGCCCGTGATGGCGACCGACCTGCGCGCCTCGGCGAGCCTGGTGCTCGCGGGCCTGGCGGCGCAGGGCGATACAGTCATCGACCGCATCTATCACCTGGATCGCGGCTACGAGGCGCTCGAGACGAAGCTGTGCGCGGTGGGCGCGCGCATCCAGCGGGTCAACTGACGCGGGTAAACTGGGCCGCATGGGCATGATCAGCATCGCGCTGTCGAAAGGACGGATTCTCGAGGAGACGCTGCCGCTGCTTGAGCGCGTCGGCCTGCGGCCGAAAGAGGATCCGGAAAATTCGCGCAAGCTGGTCGTCGCCACCGAGCGCCGCGGCGTGCAGCTGGTGGTGGTGCGGGCTTCCGACGTGCCCACCTATGTCGGGCATGGGGCCGCGCAGCTGGGCATCGCCGGCGGCGACGTGCTGGTCGAGCACGGCGGCGCGGGCCTCTACCAGCCGGTGGATCTCGGCATCGCGCGCTGCCGGATGATGGTCGCCACCCGTCGCGGCTTCGACTATCAGGCGGCCGTGCAGCAGGGCGCGCGGCTGCGCATCGCCACCAAATACGTGCAGATCACGCGCGGGCATTTCGCCGGGAAGGGCGTGCACGTGGATTTGATCAAGCTCTACGGTTCGATGGAGCTTGCGCCGCTGCTCGATCTTGCCGACGCCATCGTTGACCTGGTCTCCAGCGGCAAGACGCTGCGCGCCAACAAGCTGGAGCCGGTGGAGGAGATCATGCCGGTGTCGGCACGGCTGATCGTCAACCAGGCCGCGCTGAAGACGCGTCGCGCCGAGTTGCAGCCCCTGATCGAGGCTTTTGCCAAGGCCGCGAGAAAATGAAGATGCGCCGCCTCTCGACGCGTGCGGCGGGGTTCGAGGCGAAGCTTGCGGCGCTGACGCGCTACGAGGCCGCGGGGGATGCGGCCGTGGAGCGAGTGGTGCGCGGGATCATCGCCGATGTGCGAAAGCGCGGCGACGCCGCGGTGCTCGCGTACGCGCGCCGCTTCGACCGCGTCAAGGTGAGCTCGGTGGCGAAGCTGGAGGTCCCGCGTTCGAAATTGAAAGCCGCCTTGAAAGGATTGCCGAAAAAGGACGCCGCGTCCCTGCGTGCGGCGGCCGCGCGCATCCGCCGCTTCCATGAACGCCAGCTTTCGCGCTCCTGGAAATATTCGGAAGCCGACGGCACGCTGCTCGGGCAGCTCGTCACGCCGCTGGAGCGCGTCGGCCTGTACGTGCCGGGTGGCAAGGCTGCTTATCCCTCCTCGGTGCTGATGAATGCGATACCCGCCAAAGTGGCGGGCGTGCGCGAGGTGGTGATGGTCAGCCCGAATCCGGATCCGCTGGTGCTGGCGGCAGCGGCGATCGCGGGCGTGGATCGCGTCCTCGTCCTCGGCGGCGCGCAGGCGGTCGCGGCGCTGGCCTACGGCACGCGCGCGGTGCCCCGGGTGGACAAAATTGTCGGTCCCGGCAATGCCTACGTCGCCGAAGCCAAGCGCCAGGTGTTCGGCAAGGTCGGCATCGACATGATCGCCGGGCCGTCCGAAATCCTGGTCATCGGCGACGGCAAGACGCCCGCCGCCTGGGTGGCGATGGATCTCTTTTCGCAGGCCGAGCACGATGAGCAGGCGCAGGCGATATTGTTGTCGCCCAGTGCTTCATATCTGAACGACGTTGAAAATGAAATCAAAAGACTGCTCGTTGAAATGCCGCGGCGGAAAATCATCGCCGCCTCGCTGGGCGCGCGCGGCGCACTGATCCACACGCGCAGCCTCGCCGAGGCCTGCGAGATTTCGAACCGCATCGCGCCCGAGCACCTCGAGCTGTCGGTGGCGAACCCGCGCGCGCTGCTGCCCAAGCTGCGCCACGCCGGTGCGATCTTCCTCGGCCGCTGGAGTTCGGAGGCCATCGGCGACTACTGCGCCGGGCCGAATCACGTTCTGCCGACGTCTGGCACGGCGCGCTTTTCCTCGCCGCTGGGCGTCTACGATTTCCAGAAGCGCTCCAGCCTGATCGGGGTGTCGCGTCAGGGTGCGCGCAGGCTCGGCAGGCTGGCGTCGACGCTCGCGCGCGGCGAAGGTTTGTTTGCGCACGCGAAGTCTGCGGAGTACCGCCGATGAGTATTGCTTCGAAGGTCATCCGGCCGGAAATCCTCGCCATGCAGGCATATCACGTGTCCGACGCCACGGGCCTGGTCAAGCTGGACGTGATGGAAAGCCCTTACCGGCTGCCCGAGGGATTGGCCGTGGAGATCGGCCAGATCGTCTCCGAACTCGAGATGAACCGCTACCCGGTGCCGACCGCGACCAGGCTGCGCGCCCTGATCCGCGAGGTGATGCAGGTGCCGGCGGGTTGCGACGTGCTGCTCGGCAACGGCT
The DNA here is from genome assembly GCA_025356085.1 of Betaproteobacteria bacterium. Classification (GTDB taxonomy): domain Bacteria; phylum Pseudomonadota; class Gammaproteobacteria; order Burkholderiales; family SG8-39; genus RBG-16-66-20. Next base: position 118 of record JANXUV010000085.1, on the reverse strand, counting down.
CCGACGAGTGCATCCAGTACATCACCGCCGCGGTCGCGCGCGAAGGCGCGGTGGTGATGGCGCCGGTGCCGTCGTTCGCGATGTTCGCGATGCACGCGCTGTTCTTCCGCTTGCGCTT
>JANXUV010000068.1 GCA_025356085.1 Betaproteobacteria bacterium | reverse complement strand
CAGCGCACTGTCGTCTTCGACGTCAATCCACACGTACTTTGCGCCAGGATCCGACGCGGAGAGTTTGTCGAAGGTGCCGCGGAACTCGGTGCAGGTTTTGCACCAGCTGGCGCAGAGACAGGCGACGAGCAGTCCGTCCTTGTTCACCAGTTCAGTCATAACTCGATGATACACTTGGACAAATGCTCCGCAGCACCAAGATCGTCGCTACTCTCGGGCCCGCTTCTTCCGATCCCGCCGTCCTCGAGCGCATGATCCGCGCCGGCGTGGACGTGGTGCGGCTGAATTTTTCGCACGGCACCGCGGCGGATCACCTCGCGCGCGCCTCGCTGGTGAGGGACATCGGCCAGAAGAGCGGCCGCACGGTGGCCATCATGTGCGACCTGCAGGGCCCCAAGATTCGCGTCGGCAAGTTCAAAGACGGCAAGATCATGCTGCAGAAGGGGCAGGCGTTCGTGCTGGATGCCGCCTGCGAATTGGGCGATGGCGAGCGCGCCGGCCTGGACTACAAGGAACTGCCGCGCGACGTCGCCGAAGGCGCGGTGCTGCTGCTGGATGACGGCAAGATCGTGCTTGACGTGACCGGCGTGCGCGGCGAGGAAGTGCACACGCGCGTGCGCCACGGCGGCGTGCTGTCGAACAACAAGGGCATCAACCGGCAGGGCGGCGGTTTGACCGCGCCGGCGCTTACGCCCAAGGACATCGACGACATCCGCACCGCGGCGAAGATCAACGCCGATTACCTGGCGGTGTCGTTTCCGAAGACCGGCGCCGACATGTACATGGCGCGCGAGCTGCTGCGTGCTTCGGGCGGCAAGGCCTTCCTGATCGCCAAGATCGAGCGCGCCGAGGCGGTGACGCCGGCGGCGCTGGTGGACATCATGAACGCCTGCGACGGCATCATGGTGGCGCGCGGCGATCTTGCCGTGGAGGTGGGCGATGCGGCGGTGCCCGCGCTGCAGAAGCGCATGATCCGGCTCGCGCGCGAGCACAACAAGCTGACCATCACCGCCACGCAGATGATGGAGTCGATGATCGAAAGCCCGGTGCCGACCCGCGCCGAAGTGTCGGACGTCGCCAACGCGGTGCTCGATGGCACCGACGCGGTAATGCTTTCTGCCGAATCGGCCAGCGGCAAATACCCGGTGGAGGCGATCGAGGCGATGCACCGCATCTGCGTGCAGGCCGAGCAGACGCAGCCGGTGAGCCTCGACCAGGACTTCCTCAATCGCGTGTTCACGCGGGTCGATCAGTCGATCGCCATGGCCGGCCTGTTCACCGCCTTCCACCTGAAGGTGAAGGTGATCGCCACGCTCACCGAATCGGGCTCGACCGCGCTATGGATGAGCAGGCTCAACTGCGGGGTGCCGATCTATGCGCTTACAGCGCAGACCGCGACACGCTACCGCTGTGCGCTGTACCGCGACGTCTATCCGCTGATGGTGAAGTACGTCGGCCGCGATCGCGAGGAGCTGCTGGCCGAGGCGGAGAAGGTGCTGGTGGAAAACGAGGTGGTCAAAGACGGCGACTTGATCGTGCTCACCATCGGAGAACCGATCGGCAAGTCCGGCGGCACCAACACCATGAAAATCGTCAAGGTCGGGGAGCAGCGAAAAAAGTAGTCCCCTAGCTCCTTCCTTCGTACAGATCCCGCCCCTTCACCAGGGCGCGGATTTTTCCGTCCGCGATATTCCGTTTCAGCATCCAGAAGCCGCAATCCGGGTGGATGTATTTCACCCGCCCGCGTCCCAGGATTTTCTCCGCGCGTTCGATGGCGCGGGCGATCGCCTCCGGGGTCTCCACCTCGGTGCGCTTAATGTCCACCACGCCCAGGCCGAAACCGATGTCGCGCCGCAGTCCCTTGAACACCGCCAGTTCCTCCGGCGGGCGGTGGGCGACTTCCATCACGATGTGGTCCACGTGCAGCGCGTTTAAATAGGGCGATTACGCAGGGTTTGACACCAAATGCCAGCCCGGAGTACCCTCCCTACTCTCTGGGGAGCCACTTCTATGTGGAAACGAATCAGCGGCGGGCTGCTTGTCTTTTGGACACCCATTGAACGTATCCTTCAGTGGGCCGAGCATGCCGACTT
>JANXUV010000058.1 GCA_025356085.1 Betaproteobacteria bacterium | reverse complement strand
CGGCGATCTTGCCGGCCTTGAGCCAGATCTGCCAGGTCAGGAAGAACATGATCGCGGCGCAGATCGCGTGCACCAGGCAGATCACCGCGCGCTGGCCGGCCGGCGGCAGGACGCGATCGATGAAATCCATCGTCACGTGCTCATCGGCGTGCGACACCAGGGGCAGGCCGGCGAAGATCAGCACCAGCAGCGTGAGCTCCGTGACTTCGAAGGCGCCGCGGATCGGACGGTTCAGGAGATAGCGCGCCACGACATCGGCGAAGGTCAGCAGCATCATGCCGAACAGCAGCACGGACGCGGCGATGCCCAGCACCGCGTCGATGCGCTTTCCCCAGATGTTTTCCGGCGAGGTCACAAAATAAAAGGGGCGCGGTTCAAGCCGCGCCCCGGTTTTCCCGGACCGGCTACTTGCCGGCCTCGACCTTCTTCAGCTCGGCGTGGAATTCGTCCAGCACGGCCTTGGCGTTCGGCAGCTTCGCGCTCGCCTGCTTGATCCAGTCCTCGATGATCGGACCGCTGCGCTTCTGCGCCTCGGCGCGCATCCCGGCGTCAGCCGTCACGATGTTGGCGCCGGCCGCCTTGAGCGCATCCAGGCCGACCTTGTCGGCAGCGTCCCAGGACTTGCCGTTCGAGCGCGCGGCCGCTTCGCCGCTCATCTTCTCGATGATGTCCTGGTCCTGCTTCGCGAGCTTGTTCCACTTGTCTTCGTTCATGAAGAAGCCGAACGCCGAGCTGTACAGGCCGCCCGGGAACACCGTGGCCTGGCCGATCACCTTGTCCAGCTTGAACGAGACGATGGACTCGAACGGGAAGAACACGCCGTCGGCGACGCCGGAATTCAGCAGTTCGTAGGACTCGGGCGCGGGCTTCACGAAGGCCGAGGCGCCGAGCGCGTTGGCCACCCGCTCGGCGATGCCGCCGCCGGTGCGGATTTTCTGGTTCTGGAATTCGGCCAGCGACTTGATCGGCTTCTTGGTGAACATCTGGCCCGGGCCATGCGTCCAGACGGCGAGCAGCTTCACGCCGTTGTACTCGCCGACCTTGTGGAAGTACTTCCAGTAGATGCGGCTGTAGGCGACCGAATTGATCTCGGCAGTCGCCCCGGCGCCCGGCAGCTCTGCCATGAGCGGCAGGATGTGGCGTGCCGGCGTGTAGCTGGCGGTCACGTACGAGAAGTCCATCAGCCCGTCCCGCACCGCGTCAAAAGTGCCGGGCGCGGCGGCCGGCGCCTTGGGCAGCGATTGCGTCTTGATGCGGCCGTTGGTCGCTTTCTCAAGCTCCGCCGCCCAGTTCTGCTGCCAGATGGTCAGGTGGTGCGTCGGCGGCACCCACGACGAGTAGGTCAGCGTGGTCTGCGACAGCACGGGCGTGGTGAAAGCTGCGCCGACGAACGCGGCCAGCGCGAGCTTCTGCAATTTATTCATGGTTTCTCCTCCTCCTTATCTGAACGTCTAGTTTAGCAGCGCCTCCGCCATCTCGCGCAGCTTGCTCTTCTGGATTTTGGTCGCGTTTGCGCCCGGCGTGACCGGGAAGGCTTCGACGGGGAAGACGCGGTGGGGAATCTTGTAGCGCGCGAGCTTGTCCGCGACATGGGCGAGCACCGCCGCTTCGTCGAATGCTGCACTATGGTGCAGCACCACAAAGGCTACCGGAACCAGGCCGCTCTCCCGCGCCACGGCAACCACCTGGCAGGCGGCGATTCCGGGCGCTTCCTGCATCACGGCCTCGATTTCGGCGGGACTGACGAGGAATCCTCCCAGCCGCAGGGCGTCTCCCATGCGCGTGAGGAAAATAAAGCGGCCGTCGGCGAGTGTGCTGCCGAGATCGCCGGACCGGTAGTAGCCGTCGCCGGTGAATGCTTCCCGCGTGGCCGCCAGGTTGCCATGGTAGCCGGCCATGCGGCTGGAAGGCGCGAAGAACTCCAGTTCTCCCTGACTGCCGTGCGGCAGCAGTGCGCCCGATTCCGGGTCGCGCACGCGCACCCGCGCTACCGGGCTGACAGGAAGGCCGCCGCCCTGCATGCGCTCGGCGGCGGGCGCGCGCTCGTCCTGACGCGCGAACAGCGCCTGGATTTCGCTCGCGCCGTACAGGCCGACCAGCTTGAGGCCTTTGGCATCGGCGCGCTGCACGATGTCTCCCCGCGCCGGATTGAACGCCGCATAGGCAAAGTAACGCAGGCTCGAGAAGTCGGCGTTGCAGTCCAGCAGCTGGGCGCAGGCCTCGTCGGTGCCGATGGCGTGCGTGATGCGGTGCGCAACCAGGTCGAGCGCGGTCTGCTCCGCGTTCCACGCCGGCGCCATCACCAACGGGCGGCCCGCGGCGAATGCCGCCATGGCGCCGCAGAATCCGAACACACCGCACAACGGCGGCGCGAGCAGCAGTGTCGACGCCTGATCGATGCCGAAACCCTGCGCGACCTCGAACGCGTGGCGAAGGACAGTGCGCTGATCATGCAGCACGAATTTTGGCGCTTTGGTCGTACCCGAAGTGGTGAAGATGGCGCAGCCCGCTTCCGGCGATGCATCATTTGCGGGCAATGGCGCACCGGCTGCGAGCGCGGCGTAGGCATGCGCTGGTTTGCCGAGCACCGCCGCCGGGGGCGGTGCGCCGGATTCCCCGTAGACCACGAAGGTTTCGAGTCCGGCCAGCGCCCGCGGGTCGCAGGCGGCGAGAATCCCGCTGAAGTCTATGCCCTTGAATTCGGGCCAGAACAGCAGTACGCGCGCGTTCGAACGTTGCAGGATGTCGGCCAGTTCGTGGCTGCGAAAGCGCGTGTTGACTGCCACGGCGATCGCGCCCAACAGGGCGCAGCCGAAGAAGGCCGCCAACCAGGCGGGTAGGTTCGGCAGCCAGAGCGCGACGCAATCGCCCGCGCGCACGCCGAGCCGGCGCAGGCCTTGCGCGACGCGCCGGCTCTCGCCGTCGAGTTCGCGATACGAAACGGGCCGTCCGCGATCGAACAGCGCCGGCGCCGCATTGTTGATGCGTTGCGCGAGCAGCGCGGGCAATGTGTCCTGAATCAAAATAAAAAAATCCGAAAAAATTTCCGGGATCAGGAAAAAATTCTCAGTTGGCCAAAGAATTTTTACGTGCGGCGATTGTATTCGCGAATCGATGCCGATATCATGTTCGCTCGCTCGACAGGGGAGAGAGCATGCCTTCCGTTGTAACCAAATCGGATCTGGTTCATGCTGCGGCGCGCGCAGGGAATCTGAGCAAGACAGCGGCGGGCGACGCGGTCAACGCGGTGTTCGATGCGATCGTCACCAGCGTCGCCAAGGGCAACCGCGTCACCGTGGTCGGATTCGGCACCTTCCTGCCGCGCAAGCGCAAGGCGAGGGCCGGGCGCAGCCCGGCCAATGGCAAGGAAATCAAGATCAACGCCAAGACCGTGCCGGCCTTTGCGGCCGGGCAGGGCTTCAAGGACGCTGTAGGAGACCGCTGAAGGTCCTTGAATTTTCGGGGATTGCCAATCCCGGGGTGAATTGGCAGAATCACCGAACCATGGACGGCCCCCTCATCCTTTCGCTGGACAACCACGGCGTGCCGCACCGCTGGATCAGCTGGCAGCAGGCCTGCTTTTATTACGCCAAGAATCTGGTCGCCTGGACGCTCGGCGACGAGACTTTCACCTTCCACGGCGGCATTTCGCGCATGACAGGGCAGCGCTCCAGCATTACCGCGCACTCGATCATCGCCATCAAGGGCAAGGCGCTGGCCGCGCGGGGCTTCAACCAGGTGCCGCCGCTAAACAATCGCGAGTTGTTCCGGCGCGACCGCCACATGTGCGCCTACTGCGGCGGCGAATACAACTTCTTCCGGCTGACGCGCGACCACATCCGGCCGCTATCGCGCGGCGGACGCGATACCTGGATGAACGTGGTCACCGCCTGCCGCCAGTGCAACGGACAGAAGCGCAACCGCCTGCCCGAGGAAGCCGGCATCGAGCTGCTGTACGCGCCTTACGTGCCGAACAAGGCGGAGTACCTGATTCTCACCAATCGCCGGATCCTGGCCGACCAGATGGGGTTCCTCAAGCAGCACGTGGCGGCGCATTCCCGCCTGGTCCTCGCTCCTGCCTGATTTCTGGCGTAACAGCGGTTTCCACCTGCTCGAGAAAGACGCGTCGGGGCGGCTGCGCGTCACCGACGACTATCTCCGCGCCTACTACCTGAGGCCGGAAGTCCATCCGGTTGAGGAGTCCTGCGAGGCGGAACAGGCCCTGCATGCTTTGCTCATGCAGGCGCCGCGCCGCCCGGTGCCGAAGCAGGAACTGGAGCTGCTGAAGGATCCGGACGCGAGGCACAACTACGAAGTCGTGTTGCGCTTCCGGGACCGGCTGCTGCAGGCGGACAGCCTCGAAGGCTGCTACCGGAACCTGTTCAAGGACAGCGTTGATATCCCGCCGCTGTTCATCGAGCAGATGGCGCACGTGGTGCTGCGCAATATCCTGGACGGTTGCGACGATGCGTTGCAGCTGCGTGCGGCGGAAATATTATTTCGCGAGCAGAAGGCGACCATCCAGGACGGCCATGTGCTGCTAGCCGACCTGGAAACGGTCGAGATGCATGCTTCCGGCTCGCAATACGGCAGCCTGGGGCGGCTGATCGTCGAGGCGCAGGGCGCCACCGCGAAGACCAACCTGGATGTGCTCGACCGGCAGAACGCGGCGCTCTACTGGGAGCGCGAGTCGCGCCACGATACGGTGATCAGCCTCACCTACGGCCGCCCGGCGCTGGACGCGTTCTGCCGTGTTCTGGAAGCCTGGATATTTCATTTTTTGAATGTGAAAGTTCGCATAGAACCCATTCGGAACATCCAGGAGCCGCGCTGGGCGTGGCATATTGGCCTGGACGCCGAGGCCACCGCGATCCTGAACGCGCTCTGGGCGGGCGAGCAGGTGGACGCCGGCCGCATGCGCAGGATTCTCGCGCTGTTCCGCCTGGCGTTCGACAACCCGGATGAGATGCGCCGCGACATCGCCGGCCGCTCGGTCTACCTGGCGCTCGCCGCCGGCGAGGATGACGCAGTGCGGATGAAGCCGCAGAATCTTCTGTTGAATCTTCCCCTCAATGAAGCCTGACGTGAAGTTGAAACCCGACTACTGGGACAAGGCGAAGCGCTCGCTGTCGCGCCGCGACCCGGCGATGGCGGCCATCATCCGGCGCCACCCGCGCGTGCATCTGGTGCCGCGTGGCGAAGCCTTCCACACCCTGGCGCGCGCCATCGTCGGCCAGCAGATCTCGGTGGCGGCGGCGCAGAGCGTGTGGAACAAATTTTTAGGGGTTGCCCTTGAAATCCATCCTGAGAAAATTCTTGGGCTGAAACCGATCCAGATGCGGGCCTGCGGCCTGTCCGGGCGCAAGTGCGAATACATCTCCGACCTCGCGCGGCGCTTCGCCGACGGCCACGTGCATGTGCACAAGTGGTCCGGCATGGACGACGAGGCGGTCATTGAAGACCTCACGCAGGTGCGCGGCATCGGCCGCTGGACCGCCGAGATGTTCCTGATGTTCAACCTGCTGCGGCCCGACGTATTTCCGCTCGACGACCTGGGACTGCGCAAGGGCATCCAGCTCGCCTACTTCAAGCGCAAGCCGGCCTTGAGCAGCATTCGCCGCCTCGGCGAGACCTGGCGCCCATACCGCTCCGTGGCCACCTGGTATCTGTGGCGGTCGCTCGACCCCGTCCCGGTAGAATACTGACCGCCATGAAGACGGTTTTCCTCGAATTCGAGCAGCCGGTCGCCGAGCTGGAAGGGCGCATCGAGGAGCTGCGCTACGCGCACGAGGATTCGGCCGTCGACATCTCCGAGGAGATCCTTCGCCTCACCAAGAAAAGCCAGGCGCTGTCCAAGGAGATTTACGCCAAGCTCACGCCCTGGCAGGTGGCGCAGGTGGCGCGCCACCCGCAGCGCCCGTACACGCTTGATTTCGTCGGCCTGATATTCAGCGGCTTCGAGGAACTGCACGGCGACCGCATGGCCGGCGACGACGCGTCGATCGTCGGCGGGCTGGCGCGCTTTGACGGAGAGCCCTGCATGGTGATCGGCCACCAGAAGGGCCGCGACACCAAGGAAAAGATCCTGCGCAATTTCGGCATGCCGCGCCCTGAGGGCTACCGCAAGGCGCTGCGCCTGATGCAGCTGGCGGAGAAATTTTCGCTGCCGGTGTTCACCTTCGTCGATACACCTGGCGCCTACCCGGGCATCGAGGCCGAGGAGCGCAACCAGTCCGAAGCCATCGGCCGCAACCTGTACGCGATGGCGAGCCTGAAGACGCCGATCATCGTCACCGTGATCGGCGAGGGGGGCTCGGGCGGCGCGCTGGCGATCGCGGTGGGCGACACGGTGATCATGCTTCAATACGCGACCTACTCGGTGATTTCGCCGGAGGGCTGCGCCTCGATCCTGTGGAAAAGCGCCGACAAGGCGCCCGAGGCCGCCGAGACGCTCGGCATCACCGCCGGCCGTCTGAAGACGCTTGGCCTGATCGACAAGATCATTCCCGAACCGCTGGGCGGCGCGCATCGCGATCCGCAGGCGACCGCGGCTTCGCTGAAAAAAGCGCTCGCCGAAGCGCTCAAGCAGCTGCAGGAGAAGAAGCCCAAGGAGCTGGTCGAGGAGCGCCTTGAGCGCCTGATGGCCTATGGCCGCTTCAAGGAAACTGCTGAGCGTTGATACCGCTGCCCTCGCGCCTCTGCGGGGGAAGCGCGTGGCGGTGGGTCTGTCGGGTGGACTGGATTCCGTGGTGCTGTTGCACGCGATGCATGGTCTGGCGCCGCGACTCGGGTACACACTCTCCGCGATTCACGTCAATCACGGCTTGAGCCCTAACGCGGGCGATTGGCGGAAATTCTGCAAGGAATACTGCCGGGATCTGGCCGTTCCTCTGCAGGTTTTTCGTGTTTCCGTGAAAAAGAAGAAGCAAGGTCTTGAGGCGGCAGCGCGTCAAGCGCGCCGCGCTGCCTTCACGAAAGCCGCCGTGGATGCGATCGCAGTTGCCCATCACCTCGACGACCAGGCCGAGACGGTGCTCTTCAACCTGCTGCGCGGCGCGGGGCTGCAGGGCGCGAGCGGCATGCCGGTGCAAGGCAAGCTCGGCCGCAAGTTGCTGCTGCGGCCGCTGCTCGATGTGCCACGCCGCGCGATCCGCGCCTATGCCGCTGGGCAGCGCCTGGCGTGGATCGAGGATGAGGCGAACGCCGACGAGGCGTTGACGCGAAATTTCATCCGCCGCCGCGTCGGGCCGTTGCTGGAATCGAAATTTCCGCGCTGGCGCGAAAGTCTCGCGCGCGCGGCGCGCCACTTCGCCGGCGTGGAACTGGATGCGCAGCGACTGCTGCGCTCGTATCTTAAGGACAAGGGCCTGCGGGCGCCCAGCGAAGCCAGGCTGATCGAGATGCTGAAGCAGCTTGGCTCTAAGAGCGCGGAGATTGTGCACGATGGCCGGGTAATGCGGACTTACCGGGGGAAAATCTTCCTCACGAAAAACAAGAATCAGGAAGCCTTCCCGCCTCGGACCTGGAACGGAGAGGCGAAGATCGAATTGCCCGGAGGCGAACTGCGTTTTCGTCGCGTGCGCGGGCAGGGTATTGACCGCCGCCGGCTGGAGGACAAGGCGTTGCAGGTGCGCCTGCGCTCCGGCGGCGAGCGCCTGCAGCCAGACGCGCGCCGGCCCAGCCGCACGCTGAAGAATTTGTTCCAGGAAGCTGGCGTGCCGCCCTGGGAGCGTGAACGCCTGCCGCTGCTTTTTTGCGGCGGTGAACTGGTCTGGGCGCCGGGACTGGGTGTGGACGCGAAATTTCTCAGCGTCGGCCGCGCGCCGGGGCTCTTGCCGGACTGGCGGCCGACGCAGTAGACGGCGCTCGCGCCTTCGTCCTCCTGGCCGCGAACGCTTCGCGCGCGGCTTTCGCCTCCAGACTCGCCGACGCCAGCTGCACCTGGTCGTGCGCCATGTGGCTCGCCGCGTGCGCGCCGATGCTCGCGTAGGCGTTGATCGATTCCTTCGTCATGCGCACCGAGCTGCGGGGCAGGGCCAGCACCTGCTTTGCCAGAGCGCGTGCCGCAGACAGCGCTTTTCCCGGCGCCGCGACATAGTCGGCAAGGCCCATCGCCAGCGCTTCGGCGGCCGGAATCCGTTCACAGAGAATGCTCAGGCGCTTCGCGCGCGCCGGCCCGACCAGATTGACCAGGCGCGGCAGCGTTCCCCAGGTGAGCGGGATGCCGAGCGCGATCTCCGGCAGCGAGACAAACGCGTCCTGCGCGAGGATGCGCCAATCGAGGGCCGCGACCAGCGCCAGGCCGCCGCCGATGGCGTAGCCCTCGATCGCGGCGATCGTGATCTGCGGAATTTCCTCCCAGGCGCGCGCCATGCGGTAGCCGAGCGCGGCGATGTCGCGCTGCTCGTCGAACGGCCGCTCACCTTTACCCCAGCGGCTCGCATCCTTCAGATCGGCGCCCGCGGAAAAGCACTTGCCGCTGCCGCGCATAATGACTACATCGACACCGCGCATGGCGCTGAGGCGGCTTGCACAGGCAATCATTTCGCGCATCAGCTGCGCGGACATGGCGTTGCGCGCTTCCGGACGGTGCAGTTCTACGGTCGCGATCGCGTTTTTGATTTCGAGTTTCAAGGTGCGATACATGGACTTAACCCTTTGTTTTTATGTAGAAGTGCGGTAAAGCATGCTATACTTTTGAGTTATTCAACAGCGGCACTGGGGACCTTGGCATGGCGGTAGAACGTACGTTTTCCATTGTTAAGCCGGACGCGGTCGCGAAAAACGCGATCGGGCAGATTCTCGCGCGCTTCGAGGGCGCCGGCCTGAAGGTGATTGCCGCACGCATGATGCACCTGTCGCGCTCGCAGGCAGAAGGCTTCTACGCGGTGCACCGCGAGCGGCCGTTCTTCAAGGATCTGGTCGATTTCATGATCTCAGGACCGGTGCTGGTGCAGGTGCTGCAGGGCGACAACGCGATCCTGAAGAACCGCGACCTGATGGGCGCCACCGATCCGAAAAAGGCGGCCAAGGGCACCATCCGCGCCGATTTCGCCGATTCCATCGACGCCAACGCGGTGCACGGTTCGGATGCGCCGGAGACGGCGCGCAGCGAAATTGCTTTTTTCTTCCCGGGATACGAGATCTTTCCGCGCTGACGCATGGCAACCAATCTTCTCGGCCTCGATTCGCAGGGCATGGAACGGCTCTTCGCCGGTATGGGCGAGAAGCCATTCCGCGCCCGCCAGGTCCTGAAGTGGATTCATCGCCGGGGCGCAGCCGATTTCGCTGCGATGACCGAAATCGCCAAGGAATTGCGCGCGAAGCTGAACGAGGCCGCGGCGATCGAGCCGCCGGTCGTCGTCGGCGACGGCACGGCGCCGGACGGCACGCGCAAATGGCTCCTCAAGGTGGACGGCGCCAACGCGGTCGAGGCGGTTTTTATTCCCGAGGACGGGCGCGGCACGCTGTGCGTGTCCAGCCAGGCCGGCTGCACGCTGGACTGCCAGTTTTGCTCCACCGGCAAGCAGGGATTTAACCGCAATCTCACCGCCGCCGAGATCATCGGCCAGCTGTGGCTCGCGAACCGGTCGCTGGGCGTACACGGACTGGCAGGCGGCGTGGGCGCCGGCAATCGCGCGATCAGCAATGTGGTGTTCATGGGCATGGGCGAGCCGATGCTGAACCTGGACGCGGTGATTCCGGCCGCGCGCCTGATGATCGACGAGAACGGCTACGGCCTGTCGCGGCGCCGCGTCACGGTCTCGACTTCGGGCGTAGTGCCCGGCATGGACCGTCTCGCCGCAGAATGCCCGGTCGCGCTGGCGGTGTCGCTGCACGCGCCGGACGACGCCCTTCGAGATCGCCTGGTGCCGATCAACCGCAAGCATCCGATCCGAGAATTGATGAAGGCTTGCAACCGGTACCTGGAGCGCGCGCCGCGCGACTTCATCACCATGGAATACGTGATGCTGGATGGCGTCAACGATTCCGACGCGCAGGCGAAGGCGCTGCTCGGCATCGCCGTGCAGGTGCGTTGCAAATTCAACCTGATCCCATTCAATCCGTTCCCGGACTCCGGCTTCAAGCGCTCGAGTCCGGAGCGCATCCGGCGTTTCGCGGAAATCCTGCAGCGCGCCGGACTCACGGTTACCACCCGCAAGACACGCGGCGACGGCATCGACGCCGCCTGCGGCCAGCTCGCCGGCGACGTGACCGACCGCACCCGCCGCCGCATCACAACCGGCGGCACCGTCCCCATCGTGGAGCACCGCGCATGAAACGACTGCTTTGTGGCGCGCTCGCCACCATCGCCGCCATGCTAGCAGGCTGCGGCGCCGTCAAGACGGCGATCACCCCTTCCAGCAACGAACCGGTGATCGAGTCGCAGGGCATCACCGGCGACGCCAGCGACCCGCGCAACCGAGCCAAGGTCCATACCGAACTCGCATCGCTTTACTACAGTCGCGGCAACATGGCCGTTGCGCTCGAGGAGCTGCGCGTCGCGGTAGCGGCGGATTCGAACTACGCGCCGACGTACAGCGTGTACGGCCTGGTCTACATGGATCTGCGCGAGAACAAGCTTGCCCAGGAAAATTTCGAGCGGGCGCTGCGGCTTTCCCCCACCGACCCGGACATCAATCACAACTACGGCCTGTTCCTGTGCCAGACCGGGCGCGAGAACGATTCCATCAAGTACTTCCTGCAGGCGGTGCGCAACCCGCTCTATCCCACGCCATGGCGCTCGTATGCCGCCGCGGGCCAGTGCGCGATGCGCAAGGACAATCTCAAGGATGCCGAGGACTTCTTCCTGAAGGCATTGCGCCAGGATCCGAACGACGCGACCTCGCTGCTGCTGCTTGGCCAGATTCGCTACAAGCAGGGCAACCTGGAAGACGCGCGCAAGCTGGTATCGCGCTACAACAAGCTGGTTGATCCGACCGCCGAGTCGCTGTGGCTCGCGTTGCGCGTGGAGCACAAGCTCGGGGAACGCGTTGCCGAGGCCAGTTTCGCCAATCAGCTGCGCCGCAGGTTCAACGGCTCGCGCGAGTACCAGCTGATGCAGCGCGGCGAGTATGACTGAGTCCGCGGGTGACGGCGCTGGCGCCGCCGTCGGCGAAGAGCTGGCGCGGGCTCGCGCCGCTCTGAGGCTCTCGGTCGCCGATGTCGCGCAGCAGCTCAAGTTCGCCGTGCGGCAGATCGAGGCACTGGAGCAGGGACGCTTCGAACAACTGCCGACCGGCACCTTCGCGCGCGGCATGGTGCGCGCCTATGCCCGGCTGCTCAAGCTCGATGCCGAGCCGCTGGTGCAGCGGATCGCCGGGCGCGTGGCGACGACGGACAACGCGGCGGCGGTGGCCTCGGTGCGCCGGCCGATTCCGATCACCGATCCCGCGCGGCGTACGAACCTGATCTATGCGGCGCTGTCGGTGTCGATGCTGGTGGTGATCGCCGGCGTGGTGTTCGAATGGCAGCGCGAGCGCAGCGGTGCGGAGCGCCTGACTTTCGTGCCCGCAGCCTCGCAAGCGCCGGTTCCTGTTGCTGAGGCGCCGCAAGCCGCCAATGTGGCGCCCAACCTTTCGCCGATAGCGTCCGCCGAGCCGCTGCGGCCTGCTGAAACGCGCTCGACGCAGGCTGCGCCGAAGCAGTCCCCTGCTGGCACGGCTGGCACGGCTGGCGCGAGGCGCATCGTCATGAAGTTCGCGGGCGAATCCTGGGTCGAAATCCGCAATCGCGATGGCAAGGTGCTCACTTCACAGCTGAACTCAAGCGGCACCGAGCAAACCATCGAGGGCCGGCCGCCTTTCTCGCTGATCATCGGCAATGCGCAATACGTGCGCCTGTCCTACGACGACCGGCCGATCGACCTTGCGCCGCACGTCAAGGTCGAGGTGGCGCGCTTCACGCTCGACTGAGCCGGGCATGAGCCGCAGGCTATGAGCCGGAGACAATCAAGGCGGGTTCTGGTCGGCAAGGTCGCCATCGGCGGCGGCGCGCCGGTGGTCGTCCAGTCCATGACCAATACCGACACCGCGGATGCGGAGGCGACGGCGCGCCAGGTGTTCGACCTCGCGCGCGCCGGCTCCGAGCTGGTGCGCATCACCGTCAATTCGTCGGAAGCCGCGGCGCAGGTGGCCGGCATCCGCGAGCGTCTGGACGCCATGGGCTGCGATGTGCCGCTGGTGGGCGACTTCCACTTCAACGGCCACAAGCTGCTGACCCAGTATCCGGATTGCGCGAAGGCGCTCGCCAAGTACCGCATCAATCCCGGCAACGTCGGCAAGGGGGCGAAGCGGGACGACCAGTTCGCCACCATGATCGAGGCCGCGCTCAAGTACGGCAAGCCGGTGCGCATCGGCGTCAACTGGGGCAGCCTGGACCCGGAACTGCTGGCGCGCATGATGGACGAGAACGGCAAGTGTTCCGAACCGCAGGATGCGGACGTGGTGATGCGCGAAGCGCTGATCGCATCGGGCCTCGAGTCGGCGGCGCAGGCGGTGAAGATCGGCCTGCCTGCGGAGCGCATCGTGATCTCCTGCAAGGTGAGCGGCGTGCAGGACCTGATCGGCGTCTACCGCGAACTCGCGCGGCGTTGCGACTATGCGCTGCACCTGGGGCTGACCGAGGCGGGCATGGGTTCCAAGGGCATCGTCGCCTCGTCGGCGGCGATGGCGGTGCTGCTGCAGGAGGGCATCGGCGACACCATCCGCGTCTCGCTGACGCCCGAGCCGAACGGCGACCGCACCAGGGAAGTCATCGTGGCGCAGGAACTGCTGCAGACCATGGGCCTGCGCAGCTTCACGCCGATGGTCGCCGCCTGCCCGGGCTGCGGCCGCACCACCAGCACCTATTTCCAGGAACTGGCGCAGCGCATCCAGGATTTCCTGCGCACGCAGATGCCGGTCTGGAAGCAGAGCTACCCGGGCGTCGAGGAGATGAAGGTCGCGGTGATGGGCTGCGTGGTGAACGGCCCGGGCGAGTCCAAGCACGCCGACGTCGGCATCAGCCTGCCGGGCACCAATGAATCGCCGGTGGCGCCGGTATACGTGGACGGCGAGCGGGCGGTGACGCTGAAGGGCGGGCGCATCGCCGAGGAGTTCCAGGCGATCGTCGAGAAGTACGTGAAGGACAACTACGCGCCGGGATCGCAGCGGCGGCGGCCGGCGCGCAAGCAGGAAATCGCCATCAAGGCCATTTCATGAGTTCATCCATTCAGGCCATTCGCGGCATGAACGACGTGCTGCCGGAGGAGATGGCGCTGTGGCGCAGCTTCGGCGGCATCGTCGAAGCCTGGCTGGAACGCTGGGGCTACCGCGCGATCCGCATGCCGCTGGTGGAGCACGCAGCGCTGTTCCGGCGCGCCATCGGCGAGGCCACCGATATCGTCGAGAAGGAGATGTATTCCTGGCGCGACGAGTTGAACAACGAGGAACTCACGCTGCGTCCGGAAGGCACTGCCTCCTGCGTGCGCGCGGCGATCGAGCACAGCCTGGTCTATGACGGTCCGAAGCGGCTCTGGTACGGCGGGCCGATGTTCCGCCACGAGCGGCCGCAGAAAGGCCGCTACCGCGAGTTCTACCAGTACGGCGCCGAGGCCTTCGGCTACGCCGGGCCGGACGTGGACGCCGAACTGATCGTCATGTGCGCGCGGCTGTGGCCTGAACTTGGTCTGTCAGGAATCCGCCTCGAACTCAACAGCATCGGCTCGGCCGAGGAGCGCGCACGGCACCGCGCAGACCTGGTGAAGCACCTGGAGGCGAACGAGGCGAAACTGGACGCGGATGCCAGGCGCCGCCTGCATACGAATCCGCTGCGCGTGCTCGATTCCAAGAATCCGCTGGTGCAGGAGGTGCGGCGAAGGCGCCGCCGCTGATGAACTACCTTGGCGAAGCCTCGCTCGCGCATTTTGACGGCCTGAAGAAACTTCTCGCCGCCGCGGGCGTCGAATTCATGCTCAACCCGCGCCTGGTGCGCGGGCTGGACTATTACAACCTGACTGTGTTCGAGTGGGTCACGGACGCGCTGGGCGCGCAGGGCACGGTCTGCGGCGGCGGGCGCTACGACGGCCTGTTCGAGCAGCTCGGCGGCAAGCCCGCGCCCGGGGTCGGCTTCGCGATGGGCTGCGAGCGGCTGGTGGCGCTGATGAAGGATTCAGGCAAGGCGCCGGCCGCGCCGCGGCCAGACGCCTACCTCGTACACCAGGGCGAAGGCGCGGCGGCGTATGCGTTCGCGCTCGCCGATGCGCTGCGCTCGGCCGGGCACTCTGTGGTGCTGCACGCTGGCGGCGGCAGCTTCAAGTCGCGGATGAAAAAGGCCGACGCGAGCGGCGCCTGGGCGGCGCTGATCGTCGGCGAGGATGAAGTCAGGACGCAGGAAATATCGGTGAAGGCGCTCAGGAAAAGCGAAGCACAATCGCGCGTGGCGCGGCGGGATCTGCTCGAGAGATTCGCCGCCGTTATTCAACACACCAGGACATAGGCAATGGCATACGATCTGGAAGAGCAGGAACAGCTCGCGCAACTCAGGGGCTGGTGGAAGGACAACGGCACCACCGTGGTCGGCGCGATCGCGGCTGTGGTAATCGGCCTGGCCGGCTGGCAGGGCTGGCGCGGCTGGCAGGCCGGCCAGACGCAGCAGGCGGCGGCGCTTTACGACACGCTGGTCAAGGCGGCGCAGGGCGGCGACGCCAAGTCGCTGCGCGATGCCGGCGGCACGCTGGTGGAAACCTTTCCGCGCACGCTGTACGCAAGCATGGGCGCGCTGGCTTCGGCGCGCTTCTATTTCGAGCGCAGCGACCTGAAGAACGCGAGAGCGCAGCTGAAATGGGTGATGGAGCGCTCTGCCTCCGATGAACTGAAGGACCTCGCGCGCCTGCGCCTGGCCGGGGTGATGCTGGACGACAAGGCTTACGACGAGGGGTTGGCATTGCTCGAGGCGAAGCACGGCGCGGCCGTCGACGCGCAGTACGCGGCGCTGAAAGGCGACCTGCTGGTGGCAAAGAACCAGCCGGCCGAGGCGAAAGCCGCCTATCGGCTAGCAATTGAGAAGGCCGCGCAGCGCGACGCCGCATTCCGAGCCAGCGTGCAGCTGCGCCTGGACGCGCTCGGGGGATGAAGTGACCACGTTGCGCCGCCTGCCGCCGTTGCTTTGCGTGCTCCTGCTGGCTGGACTTGCGGCCTGTTCCAGCCTGCCGAGCATGCCAAGCATGAATCCGATGGACTGGTTTGCCGGCCCTTCCGGTCCCAAACCGTCCGAACTGCCCGCGCTCAATAGTGCGCAGGCCGTGACGCGGCTATGGTCGGTCAGCATCGGTGCCGCCGAGGCGTTCGTGTTCACTCCGACATTGAGCGGAGACAGCGTGTACGCGGCTTCGCGCAGCGGCGCTGTGACGCGCCTGGACGCGCGCTCCGGCCAGGCGAAATGGCGCGTCTCGGTCGGCAAGCGCATTTCCAGCGGCGTCGGCAGCGACGGCACGCTGGCTGTGGTCGCCACCGATGAGGGCGAGGTATTCGCGCTGGATGCGGAGACGGGCACCGTCAAATGGCGCGCGCGCGTATCGAGCGAAGTGCTGGCGGCGCCCAAGCTGACCGATGAACTGGTGCTGGTGCGCAGCGCCGACAGCAGAATCTTCGCGTTCGGCGCCGGCGACGGCAAGCGGCGCTGGGTCTACCAGCGTGCCGCCGCCTCGCTGATCGTGCGCTCGCCGGTCGGCCTCAGTATTTTCCAGGGTTCGGTCTATGCCGGATTCTCCGGCGGAAAACTGGCGGCGATCGGGCTCGCCAACGGCAACCTGCGCTGGGAAGCCACTGTGGCGCTGCCGAAAGGCTCGACCGAGCTCGAGCGCGTCACCGATATCGTCGGCGATCCGGCGGTGCAGGGCAGGGACGTCTGCGCCGCTGCCTACCAGGGCCGCGTCGCCTGCTACGACGCGGCGAACGGGAACCAGATCTGGACGCGCGAAATGTCCACGCTCACCGGCGTGGTGTTCGACGCACGCTACGCTTTCGTCAGCGACGACAAGGGCGCGGTGCACGCGCTCGACCGCAGCAACGGGCGCAGCATCTGGAAGCAGGACCGTCTTGCCTACCGGCAGCTGTCGCTGCCGCTGCCGCTGGGCAGCGAGGTGGCGGCGGGCGACCTGCAGGGCTACGTGCACTTCATGGCGCGCGAGTCTGGCGCGTTCCTTGCGCGCGCTGCCACCGACGGCAGTCCGATCCGCGCCGCGCCGCTCAAGCTGCCCGAGGGCTTCCTCGTGCAGACCCAGGGCGGCGGGCTGTTCGCGCTGACCCTGAATTGACGTTGTGAACCCGGGCGCGGGACCGGCATGAAGCCGGTTGTGGCACTGGTTGGCCGGCCGAACGTCGGCAAGAGCACGCTGTTCAACCGCCTGACGCGGCGGCGCGACGCGATCGTGGTCGACGTGCCCGGCGTGACGCGCGACCGCCACTACGGCGACGGGTTGCTCGGAGGGCGCTCTTACATCGTTATCGATACCGGCGGGCTTGAGCCCGACACGCCGAAGGACATCTACATCGACATGGCGCGTCAGACCGAGCAGGCGATCGTCGAGGCCGACGTGGTGATCCTGATCACGGATGCGCGCGCCGGGCTGACGCCGGGCGACCGCGTCATCGCGGAACGCCTGCGGCGGCTGAAGGACCGGGTCTGGATCGCGGTGAACAAGACCGAAGGCATGGATCCGGAAACCGCGGTGGCCGAATTCCACGAGCTGGGTCTGGGCCATCCCGCGGCAATTTCCGCGGCGCACGGCAGCGGGGTGATGGCTCTGGTCGAAGCCGTGCTGCGGCCGTTTCCCGAGGTTGCCGAGCTCTACGAGGACTCGAAGCACCCGCGCGTCGCCTTCGTCGGCCGGCCGAACGTCGGCAAGTCCACGCTGGTGAATACGCTGGTGGGCGAGGAGCGGGTGATCGCGCATGGCGAGCCCGGCACCACGCGGGATGCGATCGAGGTGCCGTTCGACCGCGGCGGCCGGAAATACACGCTGATAGACACCGCCGGGCTGCGCAAGCGCGGCAAATCGCACGGCGCCGAGGTGGAGAAGTTCTCCATCGTGAAAACGCTGCAGGCGGTGGAGGCGTCGAACGTCGCGGTGCTGGTGCTGGACGCGGTGGACGGCATCTCCGAGCAGGACGCGCACGTCGCCGGCTACATCCTCGAGCGCGGCCGCGCGGTGGTGGTGGCGGTGAACAAGTGGGACGCGGCGGACAAGAGCGCGCGCGAGCGCGTGAAGGCGGAGCTGGGCTACAAGGCCGGTTTCCTGTCGTTCGCCGAGCAGCTGTTCATCTCGGCGAAATCGGGCAAGGGCGTCAACGACGTGCTGCGGGCGGTGGATGCCGCCTACGCGGCGGCGATGGCGAAGCTCTCGACGCCGAAGCTGACGCGCTCGATGATCGCCGCAGTGGAGCGCCAGATGCCGCCGCATCGCAAGGGCTATGCGCGGCCGAAAATGCGCTACGCGCACCAGGGCGGCTCCAACCCGCCGCGCGTGGTGATCCACGGCAACTCTCTGCAGCACGTCTCGCCGGCCTACATCCGTTTCCTGGAAGGCTGGTTCCGGGACGAGTTCAAGCTGAAGGGCACGCCGCTGAAAATCGAATTGCGCACCGGGCACAATCCCTACGACGAGCGCCGCCACGTGCCGGTGCGCAAGCGGACCCTGGGGCACGGCAAGTCCGCACCGCGCGTCAAGAGCGGCGGCAAGCCGCTCAAGAAATCAAGAAAATAGCTGCGCGAGAAAGCGTCCGGGCATCAGGGCGCCGATGCCGGCGCCTGCCACGCCCAGCATCACGCCGACCATGAAGCGCTGGTGCGCGCGCACGTTGCCGCGGCGGATGAACCAGATCGCGCAAGCCATGCAGATCAGCACCCAGAGCGAGAGCAGGTGAATCACCGAGAAGCCCCCGTCCTTGCGCAGCTGCATGATCCAGAACGACGACACCGCCACCACGATCATCGAGGCGACCCAGATCCTGCCGAGCAGCGTGTGCCGCGGCGTGCCCTTCTTCGAGGCCAGTTGCACGACGCCGATCACCACGGCGGGAACGACGGCCGCCAGGTGAATGGCGCCGGAAATCGTCAGTTCGGCGCTCATGCTTTCGCCCCCAGGATGCGGACCGCGCGCGCGAGGAAGGCGCCGCTCATCAGTCCGTAGGCGAAGCTGACAGCGACCGGCAGCCAGAGCGTGGCGGCTAGCTCGGGATGCATCGCCAGCGTGACCGTGACCGTATAGCGCGTGAAGAAGATGATCATCATCACCGCCAGCGGCGCCCAGCTGCCTTCGACGAGGAAGCTGTGCGTATCCGGCGCGTAGGAAACCTTGCGCGGCCACTTCACGGCTCTGTTGAGGAGCAGGGCGGCGAGGACCGCTGCGATCCACGCCGCGATGGCAAATGCGTTGCCGCCGAACGTGCCCCACAGGCCCGACAGCGAGAGACCGATCAGCACCAGCGGCAGGATCGTCACCCGGGCGAGCGAGATGCGGCGCGTGCGGCTCTGCAGGAGACCGAAGACCACCAGCAAGGCGAAGAGCC
>JANXUV010000035.1 GCA_025356085.1 Betaproteobacteria bacterium | reverse complement strand
AGACCATGGGCACGGTGCCCAATGTCGGCCTGATGGCGCAGCAGGCGGAGGAATACGGCTCGCACGACAAGACCTTCGAAATCCCGGAGGACGGCGTGGCGCGCATCGTCGACAACCACGACGGCCATGTGCTGATGGAGCAGAACGTCGAGGCCGGCGACATCTGGCGCATGTGCCAGACCAAGGACGCCGCGGTGCGCGACTGGGTCAAGCTCGCGGTCACGCGCGCCCGGCAGTCGAACACGCCGGCGGTGTTCTGGCTGGATGAATACCGCCCGCACGAGAACGAGCTGATCAAGAAAGTGCGGCGCTACCTCAAGGACCACGATACGACGGGCCTCGACATCCAGATCATGTCGCAGGTGCGCGCGATGCGCTTCACGCTGGAACGCGTGATCCGCGGCAAAGACACCATCTCGGTGACCGGCAACATCCTGCGCGACTACTTGACGGATCTCTTCCCGATCATGGAGCTGGGCACCAGCGCGAAGATGCTGTCCATCGTGCCCCTGATGGCGGGCGGTGCCATGTTCGAGACGGGCGCCGGCGGCTCGGCGCCCAAGCACGTGCAGCAGCTGACCGAGGAAAACCACCTGCGCTGGGATTCGCTCGGCGAATTCATGGCCATCGCGGTTTCCCTGGAAGACGTCGGCTTCAAGCATCACAACAAGAAGGCCATGCTCCTCGCCAAGACCCTCGACGAGGCCACGGGCAAGCTGCTCGACAACAGCAAGAATCCCTCGCCCAAGACGGGGCAGCTGGACAACCGCGGCAGCCATTTCTACCTGGCCATGTACTGGGCCCAGGCGCTCGCCGCGCAGGCCGAGGACGCGGAGCTGAAGGCCTACTTCGCGCCACTGGCGGAGAAGCTGGCCGACAACGAGAAGAAGATTGTCGACGAGATGAACGCCGTCCAGGGCAAGCCGGCCGATATTGGCGGCTACTATGCAACGAATCCCGCCAAGGCCGGCGCGGTAATGCGCCCCAGCGCCACGTTTAACGCTGCGATCGACCCCCTCGCCGCCTGAGCGCCTGCCTTCGGAACCCTCGTCAAAGGTGGCTGTCATAGAGTTTGCGCTCCCCCACCGCTTTGATTAGGATGGAAACGGTCGGCTACCAAATGCATGCAACACAAAGACGACTCGGCACTCGAAACAAAAAAGGCGAAGGTAAAACTTCCGCCCATGTACAAGGTTTTGCTGTTGAACGACGACTACACGCCGATGGAGTTCGTCGTGCTGGTACTGCAGAAGTTCTTCGGCATGACTCGGGAGAGGGCAACCCAGGTAATGCTGAAGGTTCACCGCGAAGGCATGGGAGTCTGCGGCGTCTATCCACGCGACGTGGCCTCCACCAAGGTTCAGCAGGTCGCGGCCTATGCGCGCAAGCACCAGCATCCGCTGCAATGCGTGATGGAGGAAACCTGAAATGATTGCCCAGGAACTCGAAGTCAGCCTGCACATGGCGTTCGTCGAGGCGCGGCAGAAGCGCCACGAGTTCATCACCGTCGAGCACCTGCTGCTCGCGCTGCTGGACAATCCCACGGCGGCCGAGGTGCTGCGCTCCTGCGGAGCCAACATGGACGAGCTGCGCAAGAACCTCACCCAGCACATCACCGAGCAGACCCCGCGCATCGCCGCCGACCGGGAGGTGGACACGCAGCCCACACTCGGCTTCCAACGCGTCATCCAGCGCGCGATCCTGCATGTGCAGTCCTCCGGCAAGAAGGAAGTCACCGGCGCCAACGTGCTGGTGGCGATCTTCGGCGAGAAGGACTCGCACGCGGTTTACTTCCTGCAGCAGCAGGGCATCACGCGGCTGGACGTGGTCAACTACATCTCGCACGGCATCACCAAGACGACGCAGCCGCACCAGGGCAAGGCCGAGCAGGAGTCGGAGCAGGAAAACCCCGCCGAGGCAGCCAACAGCCCGCTCGACAACTACACCCAGAACCTGAACGCGCTGGCGCTGGCCGGCAAGATCGACCCGCTGATCGGCCGCGACAGGGAGCTCGAGCGCGTGATCCAGACGCTGTGCCGCCGCCGCAAGAACAACCCGCTGCTGGTCGGCGAGGCCGGCGTTGGCAAGACGGCGATCGCAGAAGGCCTCGCGCGCCGCATCGTCGAGGGCAGCG
>JANXUV010000014.1 GCA_025356085.1 Betaproteobacteria bacterium | reverse complement strand
CGTCGCGCCACGCAGGCCGCCCGAGCGAGCACCGATGCTGCGCCTGTCGGGACTGGAGCCGCTCAACGTGGGAGACGGTTCGCTGTTCCTGAACGTCGGCGAACGGACCAACGTAACGGGTTCCAAGGCGTTCGCGCGCCTGATCCTGGCTGGAAATTATCCTGAAGCTTTGTCGGTCGCGCGCCAGCAGGTCGAAAACGGCGCTCAGATGATCGACATCAACATGGACGAGGGAATGCTCGATTCGGAGAAGGCGATGGTGACCTTCCTGAACCTGGCGGCCTCCGAGCCGGATATCTCGCGCGTGCCGGTGATGATCGACTCCTCGAAGTGGAGCGTCATCGAAGCCGGGCTCAAGTGCCTGCAGGGCAAGGGCGTCGTCAACTCCATCAGCATGAAGGAGGGCGAGGAAGAGTTCCTGCGCCAGGCGAACCTGGTGCGCAAATATGGCGCCGCAGTGGTGGTAATGGCTTTCGACGAGCAAGGTCAGGCCGATACGCTCGATCGGCGCATCGCGGTCTGCCGCCGCGCCTACGATCTGCTGACACAGAAGGCCGGTCTTTCGCCCTCGGACATCATCTTCGATCCCAACATTTTCGCCGTCGCCACCGGCCTGGAAGAGCACGCCCGCTACGGTCTGGATTTCATCGAGGCGGTGAAGTGGATCCGCGCCAACCTGCCCGGCGTGGGCGTCTCGGGAGGTGTCTCCAACCTTTCCTTCTCGTTCCGCGGCAATGACGCGGTGCGCGAGGCCATGCATACCGCGTTTCTCTACCACGCGGTCAAGGCCGGCATGACGATGGGAATCGTCAATGCCGGGCAGCTGGGCGTCTACGAGAAAATCGAGCCGGAGCTGCGCGAGCGTGTCGAAGACGTGATTCTCGCGCGCCGGGCGGATGCAACCGAGCGGCTGATCGAGTATGCCGCGGGCGTGAAGGGAGGTCTGCGCGCCGCCAAGGAAGACGACGCCTGGCGGCGCGGCACGCCGGAAGAACGCCTGTCGCATGCGCTGGTGAACGGCATCGCCACCCACGTGGTGGCCGATACCGAAGAGGCGAGGCTGAAATTCGCGCGCCCGATCGAAGTGATCGAGGGACCATTGATGGACGGCATGAACATCGTCGGCGACCTGTTTGGTGCCGGCAAGATGTTCCTGCCGCAGGTGGTCAAATCCGCACGCGTGATGAAGCAGGCGGTAGCGCATCTGATTCCCTACATCGAGGCCGAGAAGCTGCGCACCGGGCAGGCCGGCAAGGCCAAGGGCAAGCTGGTGATCGCCACGGTCAAGGGCGACGTGCACGACATCGGCAAGAATATCGTCGCGGTGGTGCTCCAGTGCAACAACTACGACGTGGTGAACCTGGGGGTGATGGTGCCGGCCAGGACCATCCTCGAAACCGCGAAGCGCGAGAACGCGGACGCTATCGGACTGTCGGGACTGATTACGCCGTCGCTGGAGGAAATGGCCTATGTGGCGAAGGAGATGGAGCGCGATGGATTCACGGTGCCGCTGCTGATCGGCGGCGCCACCACCTCGCGCGCGCATACCGCGGTGAAGATCGCGCCGAACTATCCCGGACCGGTGGTCTATGTTCCAGATGCGTCCCGCTCGGTGGGTGTAATGCAAAACCTGCTCTCAGCCGAACAACGCGACCGCTATGTTGCCGGCGTGCGCGCCGACTACGAGAAGATCCGGGCCCAGCACCGGGACAAAAAAGGCCAGGGGCCGCTGCTGGCGATTGCCGAGGCGCGCCGCCTCGGCCTCGCCACCGACTGGCGGGTCTGCCAGCCGCCGGCGCCGCGCTCGCCCGGCCGAACGGTGCTGCGCGACTATCCGCTGGAAAAACTGGTGGCGTACATCGACTGGACGCCGTTCTTCCAGGCCTGGGAACTTTCCGGCCCTTATCCGAAGATCCTCGAAGATCCGGTGGTCGGCGAGGCCGCGCGCAAGCTGCACGCCGAAGCGCTGGAAATGCTCGATCGCATCGTGCGCGAAAAATGGGTATCGGCAAACGGCGTGTTTGGTCTGTACCCGGCTGCGCGCGTGAATGGCGACGACATCGAGATCTACGCGGACGCCACCCGCGGTGCAGTCGCCATGACCTGGCACAACCTGCGGCAGCAGAACAAGAAGCCGACCGGCCGCGCCAACCAGTGCCTGGCCGACTTCATCGCACCAAAGGATGCTGGCATGGCGGACTGGATCGGCGCTTTCGCGGTGGCGGTGGGTGGATTCGACGCCAGGCTCGCGCAATTCGAGGCGCAGCACGATGACTACAGCGCGATCATGTTGAAGGTGCTCGCCGACCGGCTCGCCGAGGCCTTTGCCGAGCATCTGCATGAGCGCGTGCGCCGCGAATTCTGGGGCTACGCGCCCGACGAGCAATTCTCTCGGACGCAACTGATCGCCGAGTCCTACCGCGGCATCCGGCCTGCGCCCGGCTATCCTGCCTGCCCCGACCACACCGAGAAGCGCGCGCTGTTCGACCTGCTGCAGGCGGAGAAGAACGCCGGCATCTCTCTCACAGAATCGTTCGCGATGCTGCCCGCCTCGGCAGTGTCCGGCTTCTACCTGTCGCATCCTCAGTCGAGCTACTTCGCCGTCGGCAAAATCGGCCGCGACCAGGTCGAGGACTATGCAAAACGCAAGGCGATGAGCGTCGGGGAAGCGGAGAAATGGCTGGCGCCTTACCTCGACTACGAACCGGCCGATATAATGGCCAGCACTTCACCTTAGGAAAAAATAATGGGAAAAGGCGACAAACGCACCAGACGCGGCAAGATCTACAAGGGCAGCTACGGGAAATCTCGCCCGCAGCGCATCAAGAAAAAGAAGAAAAAATAACTCGGTACAGGAGAACCCAGGCTCTCCCGTGACTCTCGCCTGCTAGGTTTCCTCTCGCCTGCCCACCGGCAGGCCGAGCGCTTTCAATTTGCGGTAGAGATGCGTGCGCTCCAGGCCGGAACGCTCCGCGACTTTCGACATACTGCCATTCTCGCGCGCGAGCAGGTGCTCGAAGTACAGGCGCTCGAAGGTTTCGCGCGCTTCGCGGTAGGGGCGGTCGAGCGCGATCTCCGGCGGCGGCGTCGCGCCGGCGTGCGCCGCCAGCACCCGCTCCACGTCTTCCAGCGCCACGTCCTCTTCCAGCGCTCCCAGCGCAAGATTCTTGACCACGCTTTCGAGTTCGGCGAGATTTCCCGGCCAGCTGTGATGGCGCAACGCGTTCAGCGCCGCCACCGACAGACGCCGCGGCGGACAGGCGCGTGCCTCCACCAACTGCGCGAGCATCAGCGCCGCGAGGTCGGGCACGTCCTCGGCGAATTCGCGCAGCGCCGGCAGCTTCAGCACCAGTTCCGACAGTCGCGCCAGCGTGCCGGCGTCGAATTCATGCTTTTCGGTGAGGGCGCGCACATCAAGCGTTGAGAAGGACACCACGCGCGCCTTGTGCTTGTCGGCGCGCGCCAGCAGGAACTCGAGGTTTTTCCGTTCCTCGCGCCCGAGGCCGCTGAGATCGCCGACGAACAGCACGCCGCCGCCCGCGCGCGCCAGCGTCTC
This sequence comes from Betaproteobacteria bacterium, assembly GCA_025356085.1. Taxonomy (GTDB): domain Bacteria; phylum Pseudomonadota; class Gammaproteobacteria; order Burkholderiales; family SG8-39; genus RBG-16-66-20. The sequence continues at coordinate 24,602 of JANXUV010000014.1, read as the reverse complement.
GGAGGAGGGCTCAGCCAGCAGCGCGGGCCCGTCGACGAACGGCGCACCGGCCGCCGCCACCAGCCGGGCGAACAGTTCCGGCCGCATGCCGCGCTCGCCGCGCAGCATCAGCGGAGCGCCAGACTGCGCCAGTTGCGCCAGACGCTTGCGTATTTCGGCAAGCGCGGGCGAACGGCCGAGCATGGCAAGCGAGAGCTCGCGCGGCGCCACCGCCTCGTGATTGCGCAGCGCTCGCTTGACGGTGGCCAGCAGGCGTTGCAGCGCGATCGGTTTTTCCAGGTAATCGAGCGCGCCGATGCGCGTGGCCTCCACCGCGGTTTCGATGGTGCCGTGGCCCGACATCATCACGACCGGCATGCCGAGCTGGCCGCTGGCGGCCCACTCCTTGAGCAGCGAAATGCCGTCGGTGTCCGGCATCCAGATGTCGAGCAGCACCAGATCCGGCTGGTGCCGCTCGCGCAGCCGGCGCGCGTCGCTCGCGCTTTCGGCCAGCAGCACCTGGTGTCCTTCGTCGGCAAGAATTTCCGAGAGCAGCTCCCGGATCCCGACCTCATCGTCCACCACCAGTATCTGCGCCATGGACTATGCCGCCTTGGCTGCGGATTGCGACGCAGGCAGCAGGATGGTCACCGAAGCGCCCTTCGCAACGCGGTTCTCGATCGCCAGTTCGCCATGGTGCTCGTCGATGATCTTCTTCACGATCGCCAGGCCGAGGCCCGTGCCGCGCGGCTTGGTGGTGACATAGGGTTCGAAAATCCGCGCCATCATTTCCTCCGGGAATCCGCCGCCGTTGTCCGTGACCGAGAGGCGCACCCTGTCGCCCGCGGCTTCGGTACAGACCTCGATCATCGGCTGCTCGCCGGGGTTCTTGCGGTGCTCAAACGCATCCTGCGCGTTCTGCACCAGATTGTGGAGCACTTGGCGGATCTGCGCCGAATCGGCGCGCACCTGCGGCAGGCCGGGCGCAAGCTTTCCGGCGATCGGCGCCTTCGAAGTCTCGTACAGCGCAAGCACTTCCTGTACCAGCGCGTTCAGGTCCAGTCCCGCGAACACCGGCGCCGGCAACCTCGAGTAGTCGCGGAAGTCGTCCACCATGCTCTTCAGCGCGGCCACCTGGTTGACGATGGTGCGCGTGCCCCGCGCCAGCGCGTCGGCGTCCTCGGCGCCGAGCTTGCCGGCGAGCTTCATTTCCAGGCGCTCGGCTGATAGCTGGATCGGCGTGAGCGGGTTCTTGATCTCGTGCGCGAGGCGCCGCGCCACCTCGGCCCAGGCGGTGGCGCGCTGCGCGTGAATCAGCTGGGTGATGTCGTCGAACACCAGCACGTAGCCGCCTTCGGGATCCTGCGCCAGCGTGGTGCCGCGCACCAGCAGCATCTTGCCGGTGCCCTTCAGCTCGATTTCCTGCTGCCATGATTGCGCGCCGTGCGAGCGAAACCGCTCGCGCATGTCGGCCGCGAAGGTCTCCAGGTCTGCGCCAAGGATGGCTTGCGCGCCGTGGTTGGAAATCGACAGCAGCAGCCCGCGGTCGAACACCAGCACGCCCGCCGAGAGGTTGGCGAGGATGTTCTCCAGCCGGGCCTTGGCGCTCTCCAGTGCCATGCGGTTCGCCTCGACCACGCGGCGCGCCTCGTCCAGCTGGTGCGTCATGGAGTTGAACGATTCGGTCAGCACGCCCAGTTCATCACGGCTGGTCACCGGCGCCTGGCGGCTGAAGTCGCCGCGCGCCACTGCCTGCGTGGCCTGCGCCAGGTTGGCGAGCGGCTCCGACAACCGGTTGGCGAGAATCACGGCAAGCGCAATCGCTACCAGCAGCGCCATCGACAGCGCCAGCGTGAGCGTCACGATGTAGATGCGCTTCAGCCCCTGCCGGGAAAGCGCCAGTTCGCGGTAGTCGCGGTAGGCGGATTCGACCGCCTCCGCGCTCCTGCCGAATTGCTCCGGTACCGTCTGGCGCAGCTGCAGATAGCGCGCTTCCTCCGCGAGGGCCAAAGTCGCCACCGGCACCACCACCCGCAGCGCGAGCGGTTTGCCGGCAGCCGCGTCAACCGCCGTGTAGGAGCGCGCCGCTCGCGCCTGGCGCAGCGCCTGCAGGCTCGGCAGCTCGGGCACCAGCCGCGTCACGTCGTCGCTCGAACTGGCGAGCACCCGCCCGCCCGCGTTGACGACAACCGCCTCCTGCACGCCGGCCTGGTCGCGCAGCCGGCCGAGCACGCCGACCTGCTGGCTGGCCGGTCGGTCGGCGAGTTCTGCTGCGATCGCGCGGGCCTTGTTCTGCAGGTCGCCCAGCATCTGGTCGATCGCCGACTGGCCGAGATTGATGCCGCCCTCGAGCGCGGCGTCCACTTTGACGTCGAACCAGGATTCGACGCTCTTGGAGAGGAATTGGACCGAAATCGTGTAGACGAGCACGCCCGGAACCACCGCCATCGTCGCCAGCAGCACCAGCAAACGGACCGTCAGGCGCGAACCGAAAGCGCGCTGGCGGTAGCTGCGCCACAGGCCGCGGATCTGCCAGGCCACCAGCACCGCCAGCAGGCCGGCGAGAGCGGCATTCAGACCGAGCAGCAGAGGATAGTGCTGGGCGAACTGCGTGGTGTTGCCGCTCGCGGTGGCGAGCAGGAACAGCAGCACGCCAGCGAGCGCGGCACCGAGGATGATCAGCAGCCTCATTTCGCGTCGGCCTCCTTGGGTTCCCGGCTTTCGACCGGCGCGGGCGTCGGCGGGAAAGCAAGCGGCGGCGGGCGGAACACAAAGCGCTTCCACGGCGACTCCAGATTCAGCTCGCGGCTGGTAATAGCGCTCAACTGGAACGGCTTGGGCAGCAGCGTGACATCCAGCCGCATGCGCACAGCGGCCTCGTAGTTCGCATCGGCGAGACTCGCAGTGCGGTCCACGACCTGCCAGTTGCGCACCCGGCGCAGCACGTTCAGCGCTTCTTCCAGCGTCGGGTAAGTCTGCTGCAGCACACCCGTGGACAAGCGGTAATGGCGCGTCAGCGGATGATAGGAGAGCCGCACCTGGATGCGCTTGGCGGCCGCTTTTTCATCGAGCCAGTACCAGCGTGGACGCATCATTTCAAACTCGACGACAAAATACAGCGGTACGCCGTTGGTGACGACTTCGGCCAGCCTTGCGTTCAGGTCGAAGGCGAAATCCGCGGACAGCGCGATGCCGTCCTCGGTTGCGTTCAGACGCGCGTCGTTGACTTCGATCTCATCGGCATGCACGGAAAACGCTGTGGTAGCCGCGAGCGCAAAGGCGCCGCCGTATACGAACGCGGCAAACAGGTTCCTCAGGAAAGCGATGCCTCGCATGGCGCCTCGCCTCGGGTCCGCTCAGGCCGGCTTCTCTAGCAGCGAAAAGAAGAATCCGTCGTGTTCGGGGCCGGGCAGCCATTGCGCCGCGCCGCCGTCTGCAAGGGGGGCGCGGCGCGCGCCCGGCGTGCGCGCGGCGAAGGCGTCGATCACCGCGCCGTTCTCCTCCGGAAATACCGAACAGGTGACATACAGCAATTTACCACCCGGGGAGAGCGTGCGCCAAAGCGCATCGAGAATGCGCGCCTGGCGCATCGCGAACGTTGCCGCATCGCTTGCCCGGCGCAGCCACTTGCTGTCCGGATGACGCCGTGCGATACCTGAAGCGGTGCAGGGTACGTCGGCCAGGATGCGGTCGAAAGCGATCTCGTCCCACCAGGTTTCCGGCCTGCTGCAGTCTGCCGCGCGCACTTCGGCAGCGAGACCTAGGCGCGCAAGATTCCGCTCAACATCGGCGCAGCGCGCCGGATCGATGTCGAGTGCGGTAAGTGCGACATCGGCGCTCTCCAGAATGTGCGCGCTCTTGCCGCCGGGCGCCGCGCAGGCGTCCAGCACGCGCTGGCCTGCGCGCAAGTCGAGCAACGCGGCGGAGCGCTGGGCGCCGGCATCCTGCACCGACACTTCGCCCGCGGCGAATCCGGGCAGGCGATCCACCGGTACCGGCCGCTCGAGCAACAGCGCCGCCGCGCCGATGCGACGCGCGTCCATACCTTCCGCTGCAAGGCGCGCAGAGTAGGTTTCGGCGTCGGAGCGGCGCGCATTCACTCGCAGGCACATCGGCGGGTGCGTGTTGCCTGCGGCAAGCACGCTTTCCCAGTCGGCCGGGTAGGCCGCGCGCAGGCGCTCGATCCACCAGCCCGGATGCCAGTAACGCGCGGCGGCATCTGCGCCAAGGCGCGCTTCAATGCTGGCGCGCGAGCGCAGAAAATTGCGCAGCAACGCGTTCACGTAGCCTTTCGCGCCTGCGCGCTGGAGCAGACCGCAGGCGCGTGCCGCTTGATCGACGACGGTGTAGTCGGCGTAACGGCCGGACTCGAGCGCATAGAACGCGCACCACAGCAGCGCTTCGACCAACGGATCGGCAGAACCGGGCCGGCTCGACAGGGCGGCGACGAGAGCCTGCGACCGGCCGTAGCGCCGCAAGGTACCGTAGCAAAGATCAGCGACCGCCGCGCGTGCGGTAGGCTCCGATCCATCGCCCGCGCGTTCCAGCGCGGCCGACAGGCTGCGGCCGGCCGCGACCCTGGCCACCAGCGCCGCCGCAGCGGCAATCGCCTCAGCGAGCGGTGCCAAGGCGTTCGCCGGCTTCGATCGGGCAGCCGCGCAGGAAATCCGCGGCGGCCAGGCGAGTGCCGCCTGCACGCTGCAGTTCGCTCACCCGCAGCGCACCATCGCCGCAGGCGATCAGCACGCCGGCGGGCCCGGATTCCAGCACTGCACCAGGTGCGCCGCTACCGGGCGCGCATGTGGCACATGTGGCGCGCCAGAGCTTGACCGCTTCGCCGCGCAACTGCGTGCGCGCGCCGGGCGCCGGGCGCAACGCGCGCAGCCTGCGTTCTATTTCCTTGCAGGGCCGCGCCCAGTCGATCTCGGCCTCCTCCTTGGAAATCTTCTTTGCGTAGCTCACTCCGGATTCGGGTTGCGGCACCGGCCGCGCGTTTCCCGCGGCAATCTCGGCCAGCGCGTGCACGATTGCTTCAGCGCCTAGCGCAGCGAGCTTGTCGTGCAGCGTGTGGGCGTCGTCTGCGGCCGCGATGGCGAGCCGGTGCTGCGACAGCATCGGCCCGGTATCCAGGCCGGCGTCCATCTGCATGATGGTGATCCCGGTTTCGCGATCGCCGGCGAGCAGCGCGCGCTGGATTGGCGCGGCGCCGCGCCAGCGCGGCAGCAGCGACGCATGAATATTGAGCGCGCCGCGCGGAGCGATGGCAAGCGCACTCGGCGGTAGCAGCAAGCCGTAGGCGGCCACCACCAGCACCTCCGGCTGCGCGGCGGCCAGGCGCGCGAGCGCGGGGGCGTCATTCAAGGTAGGCGGCTGGAAAACCTCGAGCCCCTGCATAAGGGCGAACTTTTTCACCGCACCGGGCGCCGCGCGCAGGCCGCGCCCGGAGGGGCGGTCCGGCTGAGTCAGCACCAGCGCGACGTCATGACCGGCCGCGAGCAATGCCGCCAGCGCGCGCGCCGCGAACTCCGGAGTACCAGCGAAGGCTAGGCGCAGGAAGGAGTGAGGCGCCCGAAAAGGATCAGGCGCTCTTGCGCTGCTGCTTGGCGAGCCGGGCGCGGATGCGCTGCTGCTTCAGCTGCGACAGACTTTCCACGAACACTTTACCCTTGAGGTGATCCATCTCGTGCTGGATGCACACCGCCAGCAGGCCCTGCGCCTCCAGCGTGAAAGGATTGCCGTTGGGATCGCAGGCGCGCACCTTCACGCGCTCGGCGCGCTCCAAGGTTTCGTAGATGCCGGGCACCGAAAGACAGCCTTCCTCGATGTCAGAGACGCCGCTGGCGTCCAGGATTTCCGGATTGATCAGCACCACCAGCGAATCGCGGCGCTCGGAAACATCGATCACGATGACCTGTTTATGCACGTCGACCTGGGTCGCGGCAAGGCCGATGCCGGGCGCGGCGTACATGGTTTCGGCCAAGTCGGCGACCAGCTGCTTGAGCGACACGTCGAAATGGGTCACGGGTGCTGCCAGCTTGTGCAGCCGCGCGTCTGGATAGCGAAGGATGTTTAGGAGGGCCATGAATCAGTGATTTGCTTGCAAATTGAATCGATTACGTGCAGTATCTCAGGCTGTGGTTAAACAGTCGGGGCTTTATGCTAAATTTGGGACCGCAAACCGCAATTTCAACCAGCCCAGAACGTCAGCCACCGATCGGGGGCTTTATGCATCAACAATGGCGTAAGTCTATCACAACGCTGGCTTTTGTCCTTGCCTCGATGGTCGCTGCTGGCGCCCTGGCGCAAGCCCCGAGGTCGCCTTTGGCGCTAAAACCGGACGCGCCGGACCGCTATGTCGTTGTTCCCGGCGATACCTTGTGGTCCATCGCACAGCGTTTTACCGATTCTCCGTGGCGCTGGACCGAGTTGTGGGGCGCGAACAAGGACGACATCAAGAACCCGAACCGGATTTACCCCGGCAACATCATCGTGCTGGATCGCGCTCGCGGCCAATTGGCGATCTCCGACACAGTCAAGCTGAGCCCGCGCGTGCACGCCGAATCCACCGCCAGTAATGCGATCCCGAGCATTCCGCCCTCGGCCATCGAGCCGTTCCTGGTGCGTCCGCTGGTGATTGAGCCCGACGGCTTGGACAATGCGCCCACCATCGTCGCCGCCGAGGAATCGCGGGTCATCCTCGAGGCGGGCAACCGCGCCTTTGTACGCGGCATCGGCGGTTCGACGGAAACGACCTGGTTCATCTACCGCCGCGGTCCGGCGCTGGTTGACCCCGACACCAAGACAACACTCGGCTACGAGGCCATCTACCTTGGCACTGCGCGCGTCACGCGCCCCGGCGAACCGGCAGTCATCCAGCTCACTTCGGTGACGCAGGAAGTAAGCGTGGGCGACAAACTGGTGCCTGCGGGCAGGCCGGAAGTCATTACCTACGCGCCGCATGCGCCGTCCTCGCCCCTCCAGGGACGCATCATCTCGCTTTATGGCGGTGGTACCAAACTCGGCGAAGCCGGCGGCAACACGGTGATATCGATCAATCGCGGCAGGGCACAGGGCCTCGAGGTCGGACACGTGGTGGCGTTGTACCGGCCCGGCGCGCTGGTTGCCGAGGGACGGGGGATGAGAAGCTCCGCACCGCTCACCCTGCCCAATGACCGTTACGGCCTGGCATTTGTGTTCCGCGTCTTCGACCGCGTATCCTATGCACTGGTGATGCATATCTCGAAGCCGGTCTACACACTGGACCTTGTACAGAATCCCTAACCGCAGGTTCTTCCCGGGCGGAACGTTCCGCCGGAGCGCTCCTCTGCGATGACGCCGGACCCGGGGCTGGCGAGTTGGCTGCAACTTACCCTCACGCCGGGCCTCGGTGCCGCAACCCTCCGCGGCCTGCTTTCGCAATTCGGACTTCCCGAAAACGTCCTCGCCGCGAGCCGCGCGGATCTTTCCCGTTTCACCAGCGCCGAAGCGGTGCAGGCGCTGAATTCCGAGGCAGTCGCGAAAGCAGTCGAGCATGCGCTCGCCTGGCTGGAGCTCCCCGGCAATGCGATCGTTACGCTGGCTGACGCAGCCTACCCCCGGCTGCTGCTCGAAACGGCGGATCCTCCGGCGCTGCTCTATTGTCGCGGACGCGTCGAACTGCTGAACCGGCCCGCGCTCGCGCTGGTCGGCAGCCGCAACGCCACCGCGCAGGGCACCAGCAACGCCGAGCAGTTCGCGCACAGCTTGAGTAGCGCCGGGCTGACCATCGTCTCGGGCCTCGCACAGGGCATCGATGCCGCCGCGCACCGCGGCGGCCTGGCCGGCGAGGGCTCTACGATCGCGGTGCTGGGGACAGGGATCGACAACGTCTATCCGCGGTCGAACGCGCAACTGGCGGACGAAATTGCAGCGCGCGGCCTGCTGATCTCCGAGTTCGCGCTTGGCACTCAGGCGTTCGCGCACAATTTCCCGCGCCGCAACCGGCTCATCAGCGGACTCGCCCAAGGTTGCCTGGTGATCGAGGCCGCCCTCGGTTCCGGATCGCTGATCACCGCGCGCAGCGCCGCTGAGCAGGGCCGCGAGGTATTCGCCTTGCCCGGCTCGATCCATTCGCCGCTGTCCAAGGGCTGCCATGCACTCATCAAGTCGGGGGCCAAACTGGCCGAATCGGCGGAAGACGTACTCTCCGAGCTGGCCAGTTTCCGCCGCACCGGTTTTGCATCCACTCGCGCGCCGGCAGGCGCGGCCGCAAATGCCGGCGGCGCTGATGAGCCGCTTCTCGAGTGCATGGGTTTCGACCCCGTTGACGTGGATTCGCTATGTGCGCGTGCGGGCATGCCTGCCGAACGGGTCTCGGCCGACCTGCTGCGGCTGGAACTCGCCGGACGCGTGGCTGTTTTGCCTGGCGGCCTCTACCAGAGGCTTAACTGAACGCCCAACTGAGGAGATAATAAAAAAATGTACGACATCCTCGTTTACCTTTTCGAGAACTGCCAGCAGTATGAGCTGTCCAATGAGAAGGACCGGGTAGCGAAGAAGCTCTCAGCCGCCGGTTTCGATGATTCGGACATCAGCGAGGCTCTCTCCTGGCTTGCCGGCGTGGCGCGCGAGCCGTACCGCTCGCTCGCGCCGCTACCCGATTCCGGTGCCGCATTCCGCGCCTATGCGCCCAAGGAGCTCGCCAAGCTTGACGCCGAGTGCCGCGGCCTGCTGATCTACTTCGAACAGTCCGGCATCCTCACGCCGCAGACGCGCGAGCACGTGATCGAGCGCGCTCTCGCGGTGAACCGCGACGGACTGACCCTCGATCAGCTGAAGCTGGTAGTGCTGATGGTTCTATGGAACCAGCAGACCCCGAGCAGCCGCCTGATCGCCGAGGACCTGCTGTCGCCCGCCACGGCACGGTTGCCGTCCTGATTTCGCGCTGATTTCGCGCGCCGTCGGGCGCAAAAAAACGCGCGAGCGCGCTCCTGCCAATTATGCAGGGTTGATACGCCGCTCTCTTTGCGGGTATCCTTCGCGCCCCCGTATGTCCAAAAAGCTGATCATTGCAGAAAAGCCCTCGGTCGCCGGCGACATCGCGCGCGCGCTGGGCGGCTTCACGCGCAAGGGCGAATACTTCGAGAGCGACAAGTACGTGCTGTCCTCCGCAGTCGGCCACCTGCTTGAGTTGACTCTGCCGCCGGAGCACGACGTCAAGAAGGGCAAGTGGTCTTTCGCGCGCCTGCCGGTGATTCCACCGCATTTCGACCTCGCGCCGATCGAAAGGAGCGAGGCACGCCTGAACGTTCTGCTCAAGCTGCTCAAGCGCAAGGACGTAGGCGGAATCGTCAACGCTTGCGACGCGGGCCGCGAAGGCGAGCTGATCTTCCGCTACATCGTGCAGTACGCGAAAACCAAAAAGCCGATCGAGCGCCTGTGGCTGCAGTCCATGACGCAGACCGCGATCCTCGACGGCTTCGCTTCCTTGCGCGTGGACAGCGACCTGCTGGCGCTTGCGGACGCGGCCAAGAGCCGCTCGGAAGCCGACTGGCTGGTCGGCATCAACGGCACCCGCGCGATGACCGCCTTCAACTCCAAGGAAGGCGGTTTCTACCTGACCACCGTCGGACGCGTGCAGACCCCGACGCTCGCAATCCTGGTCGAGCGCGAGGAAAAAATCCGCGCCTTCCAGCCGCGTGACTACTGGGAGGTACATGCGCGTTTTGGTGCCAAGGCCGGCGAATACGCAGGCCGCTGGCTCGATCCGGCATTCAAGAAAGACGACGATCCCGAGCGCAAAGCAGAACGCCTCTGGAAGGCGGCGCGGGCCGAGGCAATTGCCGCCGCCTGCGCCGGGCAGCAGGGCACGGCGACCGAAGAAACCAAGCCTTCCACCCAGGCCTCCCCCCTGCTCTACGACTTGACCAGCCTGCAGCGGGAAGCAAACGGGCGCTTCGGCTTCTCGGCGAAAGGCACGCTTGGGCTCGCGCAGTCCCTTTATGAGCGGCACAAAGCGCTGACCTATCCCAGGACCGACGCGCGCGCCCTGCCCGAGGACTACATCGCCACGGTCAAGAAAACAATGGATGCGCTCGCGGCTTCCAAGGAATTCTCGCCGTTCGCAAAGCAGATCCTGAAGGGCGGCTGGGTGAAGCCCAATAAACGGATCTTCGACAACAGCAAGATTTCCGACCACTTCGCAATCATTCCGACGCTGCAGGTGCCAGACAACCTCAGCGAGCCAGAAGCAAAGCTTTACGACCTGGTAGTGCGGCGATTCCTCGCCGTCTTCTTTCCATCGGCGGAATTCCTGCAGACCACGCGCATCACCACGGTTGTCGGGGAGCAATTCAGGACCGATGGCCGCGTCATGCAAAGCCCGGGCTGGCTCGCCGTCTACGGCAAGAGCCTGCAGGACGAAACGGTGACCTTGCCAGCCATTACTCAGGGCGAGAAGGTGAAAACGCTGGAAGTCCAGGCGACCGCAAACCAGACCCGGCCCCCGGCCCGCTTCAACGAGGCGACACTGCTTTCCGCGATGGAGGGCGCCGGCAAGCTGGTTGAAGACGACGACTTGCGCGAAGCCATGGGAGCCAAAGGCCTGGGGACCCCGGCGACGCGCGCCGCGGTCATCGAAGGCCTGATCTACGAAAAGTACCTTGAGCGCCTCGGCCGCGAGCTGAAACCGACCTGGAAGGCTTTCCGCCTGTTTTTTGCGCTGCGCCACTTTGGCGTCGACGAGATCACTTCGCCAGAACTCACCGGCGATTGGGAATTCAAGCTCAAGCAGATGGAGCAGGCCAAACTGCCGCGCGAGAAGTTCATGAAGCATATCGAACAGGTGACCCGGGATCTGGTCAAACGCGTCAAGGCCGGGACCATCCCGGAGGAAGCATTCGCGACCGTCGCCGCGCCCTGCCCGAAGGACGGCGGCGTGATCCAGGAGACCTACCGCAAATTCCAGTGCCAGACCTGCGATTTCTACATCTGGCCGGTGTTGCTGGGCCGGGCCTGGTCGCCAGAGGAAGTGGCCGAGCTGGTCACCAAGAAATTCATCGGCCCGCTCACCGGCTTCCGCAGCAAGCAGGGCCGCCCGTTCTCTGCGGGCCTGAAACTGAACGGCGAATTCAAGATCGAGTTCGATTTCGGCCAGGCGGACGCGGACAGCGGCGAACCGGTCGATTTCAGCGGCCAGGAATCGCTGGGCGCCTGCCCGAAGTGCGGCAGCCGCGTGTTTGAGCACGGGGTTTCCTACGTCTGCGAGAAGTCGGTCGGCCCGCAGCGCAGCTGCGATTTCCGCTCCGGGCGCATGATCCTGCAGCAACCGGTGGAGCGCGCGCAGATGCAGAAGCTGCTTGCCACCGGGCGTACCGACCTGTTGACGGATTTCATGTCGAAGAAGAATCGCAAGTTCAAGGCCTTTCTCGTCAAGACGCCGCAGGGCAAGGTCAGCTTTGAATTCCTGCCGCGCGTCGAGAAGCCGGGCAAGAAACCGCCCGCCGCGGAAAAATTCCCCGTCGAAAAACCTGCTGTAGTGAAACCTGCCGTGAAAGCCGCGCCCAAGAAGAAGAAGGCGCCAGCAAAGAAAAAGCGCTAGAACTGGTTAGACGTCGAGATTCCTGACGCCCAGCGCGTTCGATTCGATGAACGCGCGGCGCGGTTCGACCTCGTCGCCCATCAGCTTGGTGAAGATTTCGTCGGCGGCGATGCCGTCGTCGATCTGCACTCGCAGCAGGCGCCGAACCGTCGGGTCCATGGTGGTTTCCCAGAGTTGGGATGGATTCATCTCCCCTAGGCCCTTGTAGCGCTGCAGGTTCATCGCCTTCTGCACCTCGGCCAGCAGCCAGCGCATCGCGTCGCCGAAATCCTTCACCGGAAATTTTTTCTCGCCCCGCTGCACGTAGGCACCGACCCCGACCAGGCCGCGCAGCATCTCGGCAGTCTGGCGGATCTGCGCGTAGTCGCCAGAATGCACGAATTCCGAGTCGATGGCGGTCACGCGCAAGTTGCCATGACGCGTGCGCTCGATGCGAATCTGGTAGCGCTCGGTCTTGGGATCGAAATGCGCCGAGACGCGCATCCCTATGCCGGGCAGGGCAGCCGCCAGCGCATCGGCCGAGGTCTGCGCCGAATCGCGCCGGCCGAGTTCGATCTGCACGCCGCGCAGCATCGCCACCAGCACATCGCGGTCGATCCAGCGCGAAACGCGCTCGATCACCGCCTCTGCGAGCAAATAGGCCTTGGCGAGCTCTGCCAGGGTGTCGCCAGTGATCGGATCGCGCCGCGCGGCCGGATGCAGCGCCGCGTCCACCAGCGCCTGGCGAAGCATGAATTCGTTCAATTCGTAGTCATCCTTGAGGTAGCGCTCATCCTTGGCGAGCTTGGCCTTGTACAGCGGCGGCTGCGCTATGTAGATGTGCCCGCGCTCGACCAGCTCTGGCATCTGACGGTAGAAGAACGTAAGCAGCAAGGTTCGGATGTGCGAGCCGTCGACATCGGCATCGGTCATGATGATGATGCGGTGGTAGCGCAGTTTTCCCGGGTTGTACTCTTCCTTGCCGATGCCGCAACCAAGCACGGTAATCAAGGTGGCGATCTCGGCCGAACCGAGCAGTTTGTCGAAGCGCGCTTTCTCGACGTTCAGAATCTTTCCCTTGAGCGGCAGGATCGCCTGGAAGCGCCGGTCGCGGCCCTGCTTGGCGGAGCCACCAGCCGAATCGCCCTCGACCAGGTACAGCTCGCACTGCGCCGGGTCTTTCTCCTGGCAGTCGGCGAGCTTGCCGGGCAGACCAAGGCCGTCAAGGAGGCCCTTGCGCCGGGTCATGTCGCGCGCCTTGCGCGCCGCCTCGCGCGCGCGTGCCGCGTCCACGATTTTGGAGGTAATCACACGTGCGTCCACCGGGTGTTCGTCGAGAAACTCCCGCAGTTTTTCGGCGACGATCTCCTCGACGACAGGACGGACTTCGGAGGAAACCAGCTTTTCCTTGGTCTGCGAAGAGAACTTCGGCTCCGGCACCTTTACCGACAGCACGCAGGCGAGGCCTTCGCGCATATCGTCGCCGGTGGTTTCGACCTTGGCCTTCTTCGCGAGCTCATGCTCTTCAATGTACTTGTTGAGCACCCGGGTCATTGCCGCGCGCAGGCCGGTCACGTGCGTGCCGCCATCCTTCTGCGGAATGTTGTTGGTGAAGGGGAGCACGCTTTCCTGGTAGGAATCGTTCCACTGCATCGCCACATCCACCGTGATGCCCTCTTTCTCGCCACGACCCAGGAACACGGTCGGGTGCAGTACGGATTTCGAGCGGTTCATGTACTCGACGAAAGCCTGCGCGCCGCCGGCAAAAGCAAAATCCTCCTGCTTTCCCGTGCGCTGGTCCACCAGCACGATCCGCACACCATTGTTAAGGAAGGAAAGCTCCCTCAGGCGTTTCGCGAGGATATCGTAGTGATAGTCGACCACGCCAAAGACGCTGCGCGAGGCAAGAAAATGCACCTCGGTGCCGCGCTTCTCCGAGGTGCCGGTTACGCGCAGCGGCCCGGTGGCGACGCCGTCCGCGAACTCGATCTGGTGCACCTTGCCGTCGCGCCAGATGGTGAGACGCAACCAGCCGGAAAGTGCGTTCACAACGGAAACACCGACGCCATGCAGGCCGCCCGAAACCTTGTATGTGTTGGAGTTGAATTTGCCGCCGGCGTGCAGCTCCGTCATCACGATCTCGGCCGCGGACCGCTTGAGCTCGTCGTCGTCCTTGATTCCGGTTGGGATGCCGCGTCCGTTGTCCAGCACCGACACCGAATTGTCGGTGTGAATGGTAAGCACGATCTCGTCGCAGAATCCGGCCAGCGCCTCGTCGACCGCGTTATCCACGACCTCAAACACCATGTGATGCATGCCGGTGCCGTCAGACGTATCGCCAATGTACATCCCGGGACGCTTGCGCACCGCCTCCAGCCCCTTCAGGACCTGGATGCTGTCGGAATCGTAGTCGGCGGCGTCAGATGACGGTTGCGGCGCCTGCTTTTCCTCTTCTCCCACCCTAGATCCTCATCGGCATGACGACGTACTTGAATTCCGCCTCGGATGGAAAACTCATCAGGGCGCTAGAGGCAGCGTCCCCGAACAGGCATTCGACTTCGCTGCCCGCCACGTTGTTCAGCACATCGAGCAGGTAATTGACGTTAAAGCCGATGTCCAGGGCATCGCCCTTGTAGCCGACTTCGAGCGTCTCCTCGGCCTCTTCCTGCTCGGTGTTGGAGGAGACGATCTTCAGGCTGCCATCGGTCAGCACCCAGCGCACGCCGCGGAATTTCTCGTTCGACAGGATCGCGGCGCGCAGCAGCGACTGGCGCAGCACTTCGCGCCCGATCGTCAGCTTGTTCTTGTGGCCCACGGGAACCACGCGCGTGTAGTCCGGGAACTTGCCGTCTACCAGCTTCGACACCAGTTCGACGCTGCCGAACGCAAAGGAAGCCTGCGTCGCTGAAAGCTCGATGCGGACTTCTTCCTCTCCGTCTGATAGCAGCTTGGCCAGTTCGAGCACCGTCTTGCGCGGCACGATCACTTCCTGGCGCGGCAATTTAGACTCCAGCGCCATCGAGGCATAGGCAAGGCGGTGACCGTCGGTGGCGACCAACTTCAGCGACTTGTCTTCGACCACCATCAGCAGGCCGTTGAGGTAATAGCGGATGTCCTGCTGCGCCATCGAATACTGGACAAGACCCAGCAGCCTGCGCAGCGCTTTTTGCGGCAAAGAGAAGCGCGATGCTTCACCCGCTGGCTTTGCCAGGCGCGGAAAATCCTCCGCAGGGAGCGTCTGCAGCACGAAGCGGCTCTTGCCGGACTTCACCAGCAGCCGCTTGTCCTGCTGTTGCAGCGTCACTTCGGAGCCGTCAGGCAATGCGCGCAGGATGTCCACCAGCTTGCGCGCACCCACCGTGACCGCACGGGCTTCCCCCGATGACTCGACCGACCCCCTGGAGGTAATCTGAATCTCGATGTCCGTCGCCAGAAAAGAAAGCGAACCGGCAGCCCGTTCGATAAGAACATTCGAAAGGATAGGCAAAGTATGGCGGCGTTCGATGATGCCGCTGACCGATGACAAAGGGACTAGCAGGTCATCACGCTTCGCTTTGATGAGAACCATTTGTTATTCCTTCTTTTCTTTATATATATCTAGTAGTAACTAATAGAGAGACTGCTATTTCTGTATAAGCCGGATTTCCACCTACATCCCGGCACTTGGCTGCTCCACTGGCCGTGCGCAAGCTGTGTGTGAACCTGTGGAGTGTTGTGCGTCGTTTCGGCAGGTTCGCGGTTGCGCCTCTTTATGCACAAAGTATCCACGCTGTTTGCACAGCATTACCCTTTCAAAACCTGCTCCAGCAGGTGGTAATCGCGATTCAAGCCGTTGTCCTTCTTGCGCAACGTTGCAATGGTGCGGCAGGCATGCAACACGGTTGTGTGATCGCGGTTTCCGAAAGCTTCACCGATTTCAGGCAGGCTCATCTGTGTGAGGTCCTTGGCGAGTGCCATTGCAACCTGGCGCGGTCTGGCGATATTGCGATTGCGGCGCTTGGAGTGCATGTCGGACACCTTGATCTTGAAGTACTCCGCCACCGTTTTCTGGATCCCTTCGACGTTGATCTGGCGGTTGGCGACGTGCAGGATGTCGCGCAGCGCTTCGCGAGCGAGTTCGAGCGAAAGCTCCCTGCCGGTAAACCGCGCGAATGCGAGGACTTTCTTTAGTGCTCCCTCCAGCTCGCGCACATTGGAGCGGATGTGCTTGGCGATGAAGAACGCGATGTCCTCGGCCAGCGCCAGCGCTTCGGCTTCCGCCTTCTTCAACACGATCGCCACGCGCATTTCCAGCTCAGGCGGTTCGATGGCAACCGTGAGGCCCCAACCGAAGCGCGAAATCAGGCGCTCCTGCATACCGGCAATTTCCTTAGGGTAGGTATCGCAGGTGATCACGATCTGCTTGTGCGCTTCAACCAGGGCATTGAACGCATAGAAGAACTCTTCCTGCGTGCGGTCCTTGTTCGAAAAGAACTGGATGTCGTCGATCAGCAACAGATCCAGCGAGTGATAGTAGCGTTTGAATTCCTCGAAGGATTTTTGCTGGTAAGCGCGCACTACATCGGTCACGTACTGCTCGGCATGGATGTAGCGGATGCGAGCCTGGGGCCGCTCGGCCGCCAGGCGGTTGCCGATTGCCTGCACCAGGTGAGTCTTGCCGAGGCCGACGCCGCCGTAGATGAACAGCGGGTTGTAGGAGATGCCGGGATTTTCGGCGACCTGCATCGCCGCCGCGCGCGCCAGTTGGTTGGCTTTGCCGGTGACAAAGTTGTCGAAACTGAAATTGCGGTTCAGGCGCGCCCGGTCGGGGGTGACTGCGGCGGCACCCGCCCACGGCGCGGCCGGCGCCAGCGGCGAGGCGGCTGCCGGTGCACGAAAGGCGTTGTCTACCGCGGTCACGCGCGCGAGCACCAGCTTGACGTCGATGTCGCGGTTGCCGGCTTCGGTGGCTAGGCGCTGGATGCGCGTGGCGAACGTCTCGCGCACGTGCTCCAGTATGAAACGGTTGGGAGCAGCGAGAACCAGCGTCGCAGAATCCGCCGCGCCTGATTCCGGCATCAGGGGACGAATCCAGGTACTGAACTGCTGCGCAGGCAGCTCCTGCTCCAGTCGGCGCAGGCAAGCGTGCCAGAGATTCTGCATCGTTTTTTGTCGGCCGTGGAGGAGAGGAATTTTACCCTTTCCTCATCGCCTTATCCACAGCGCGGCCAAGAAAAAAACCTTGATTTGACAAGGCTTCGGCGCGCGGGCTCTAATACCGCCCTTTTTCCGATCGAGCACGCCACATGAAGCAGAAGCGAACTTACCAGCCTTCCAAGACGCGGCGCGCGCGAACGCACGGCTTTCTTGTACGCAGCCGAACTGCCAACGGACGCGCTGTCCTGCGCGCAAGACGGGCGAAGGGCCGGAAGCGGCTGGCTGTCTAGGGCCTGTGCCCGGCGAGCTCGGCAGATCCAGGCGGGCGCGATTCGGGCTCGATGCAGGGCGGCGGCTCGCCAACAAGGCCGATTTCGAGCGCCTGCTGCGCGAGGGATCGAGACGGAGCCGGTTGGGATACACGTTTTTTACTTCGGTGCGCGATGCCGGTCCGCCTCGGCTGGGCATTGTCATCACGCGCAAACACGCTGCGCGGGCGATCGTGCGTAACGGAATAAAGCGCTGCATTCGAGAGGCATTCCGGCTGGAACAGGCCGGCCTGGGCGCACTGGACGTATTGGTGCGTCCGCCTTTCGGTGCTCGGCCGGGCGTGCAGATGCTGGTCCGGCTGCGTGAATTGTTCGTGGAATTGGGCAAGTGAGGACGCAATGAGCGCCGCAATGAGCACACTACTGCGCGCACTGGTGCGCGGCTACCGGTACTTCCTGGCTCCGCTGCTGCCGCCGGCGTGCCGGTTCCATCCCAGCTGTTCGGTCTACGCCGAGGAGGCGCTGCAGGCGCACGGTGCGCTGCGCGGTAGCTGGCTTACGGCGACGCGGCTGTGCCGCTGCGGGCCTTGGCATCCGGGTGGCGTAGACCCGGTGCCGAACGCCCGCAACACAGAAGGCAAACACTGATCCATGGATACCCAGCGCCTCGTTCTCTTTTTCATCTTCGGCTTCTCGATGCTCATGCTGTGGGACGCCTGGGAGAAAGAGCACCGTCCCAAGCCCATGGCGCAGGTCACCGCGACTGCTACAGTGCCGACCCCGACCGCGAAGCCCGATGCGCAATCCGCTGCCGCTCCGGCCGCCGCTGCGCAGCGCGCCCCCGATGGCGCCGTACCTGGGGCCGCAACGCCTGCGGCCAAGGGCGAAACCATCGTCGTGCACACGGATCTGGTGGTCGCCGAGATTGACACGTTGGGCGGTACGCTTAAGCGCATCGAGCTGCTCAAGCACAAGGACGCTAAGGATGCAACACAGAACTTGGTCCTGCTCGGACCGGAACACCAGTATGAGGCGCAAAGTGGACTGACCGGCGAAGGTGGGCCGAACCACCGTACTTTGTGGAACGTCGAGCCCGGCGGCCGTACGCTTGGGCCGGGAGAGGAGACGCTCGAGGTGCGGCTCACCGCGCAGGGCAAGGACGGTCTGGCGGTGACCAAGCTGTACCGCTTCAAGCGCAATAGCTACGTGATCGACGTCGCGCTCGAGATCCGCAATTCCGGCACGCAAACGGTAGCGCCTTACGCCTATTTCCAGCTGACGCACAACGGCCAATCGTCAGGAGACGCAAACACAGTGGCGCAGACCTTCGGCGCGCAGAGCTTCAATGGCTTTGCGGTCTATACCGAGGAAAAGAAGTTCCAGAAAGTGCAGCTGACTGATGTCGACAAGGGCAAGGCCGACTACGTGAAGCAGGCGAGCGACGGTTGGCTCGCCTACGTGCAGCACTATTTCGTCGCCGGTTGGCTGCCGCCGGCCAAGCTGGCGCGGGAATACACGCTGGAGAAACGCGCCGACGGCATTTATGCCGGGCGTGCGCTGATCGCCGCTGGCAGCATCGCGCCTGGAGCTGTTACCACACTGGTCGTGCCGCTGTATGCGGGACCGCAGGAACAGAACCGCCTTGCGGCGGTGGCCCCGGGCTTCGATCTGGTGGTCGACTATGGCTGGCTGACGATCATCGCCTGGCCGCTGTTCTGGTTGCTCGATCACTTCCACGATCTGGCGGGCAACTGGGGCGTCGCCATCATCCTGCTGACTGTCTTGATCAAGGCAATCTTCTTCCCGCTGTCGGCGGCGAGCTACAAATCGATGGCGAAGATGAAGCTGATCACCCCGCGCATGACCAAGATCCGCGAGATGTACGGGGATGACCGCCAGAAGATGAACCAGGCGATGATGGATCTCTACAAGACCGAGAAGATCAATCCGCTCGGCGGCTGCTTCCCGATCCTGGTGCAGATTCCGGTTTTCATCGCGCTGTACTGGGTGCTGCTGGCGGCGATTGAGCTGCGGCACGCGCCGTTCATCTTCTGGCTCAAGGACCTGTCGGCGCTCGATCCGTACTACGTGCTGCCCATCCTGATGACCATCACCATGATCCTGCAGACCAGGATGAACCCGGTGCCGCCCGATCCGGTGCAGGCGAAGGTGATGCAGTTCATGCCGTTCATCTTCAGCATCTTCTTTTTCTTCTTCCCGGCCGGGCTGGTGTTGTACTGGCTGGTCAACAACATGCTTTCCATCGCTCAACAATGGCAGATCCAGCGGATGTTCGACCGCGATAAACCTGCCCATGCCAAGCGGTGAACTGCAGGACACGGTTGCCGCGGTAGCAACGCCGGCCGGCCGCGGCGGCATCAGCATCGTCCGAGTTTCTGGTCCCGATGTGCCCCGCATCGCCGCCGTCGTGCTCGGACGGCTGCCGGCGGCGAGGCAGGCGACGCTGTCGATTTTTGCCGATGCGCGCGGCGAGCGACTGGACGAAGGCATCGCGCTGTACTTTCCGGCACCGCATTCCTATACCGGTGAAGCCGTGCTCGAACTGCAGGGCCACGGCGGCCCAGTCGTGACCCATGAAGTGCTGGGCGCGGTGCTCGATGCCGGTGCGCGCCTCGCCGAACCAGGCGAATTCACCCGCCGCGCTTTCCTGAACGGCAGGTTGGATCTTGCACAAGCCGAGGCGGTGGCCGATCTGATCGATGCGGCCAGTCGCGAGGCGGCACGCTCGGCGATGCGCTCGCTGGCGGGCGAATTCTCAGCAGCCATTCTCGGCCTGGTTGCACACCTCACCGAGCTGCGCGCGCTTACCGAGGGGATGCTCGATTTTCCGGAGGAAGAGGTTGACAGCCTGCATCGCAGCGACGCGCAGACGCGGTTGGCGCAGCTGCGCGCGGCACTGCAGGACGTGCTAGCCAGGAGCCGGCAGGGTAATTTGCTGCGCGCCGGCATTCACGTGGTTCTGGCCGGGCGTCCGAATGTCGGCAAATCTAGCCTGCTCAACCGGCTCGCGGGCGAGGAGCGCGCCATCGTCACGGCGGTGCCGGGCACCACCCGCGACGCCTTGCGCGAATCAATTCTGGTCGAAGGCGTGCCGATCGTGGTGGTGGACACGGCCGGCCTGCGCGAGTCGGGTGACGAAGTCGAGCGACTCGGCATGGCGCGCACGCGCAGCGAGATGGAACGCGCCGACATTGTTCTGGTCGTACTGGAGGCGGGCGCGCTGGAGGCGCCGGCGGGCTTGTTGCCCGGCGGCGCGAAGCGCATCACGGTGGTCAACAAAATAGACCTGGTTGCAGGCGCCGCAGCGGGCAGGCAGGGCGAGGCGATCCATGTCTCGGCGAAGACCGGCGCAGGATTGGACGCATTGCGCCAAGCGCTGCTGGAAGCCGCGGGCTGGACCGCGCGCGGCGAATCGGTATTCCTCGCCCGCGAGCGCCACTTGCGTGCACTGAACGCGGCGCGGGGGCATTTGGAGGCGGCCGCAGAGAGGGATTTGCAATGGGAATTCTTCGCCGAAGAACTGCGCCTCGCCCAGGAAACACTGGGCACCGTCACCGGACGCGTCAGCGCCGACGACCTGCTCGGAGAAATCTTCTCGCGCTTCTGCATCGGAAAGTGATCGCCCACGGATCGGGTATCGCTCTGGAAATAAAAGGAAATCTTCGGCCTCGGCCGCGCGCGTCCGGGCACAGTTTCGGCGCGGTAAAATGCGCCCCCACGAGGATTCCATCGGCCCGGGCGTTGCCCAGGGCCGTTTTGTTTTCCAGGAGTGTGCTTGATGAACGAACGTACCGACCCCAAAGCTGATTCTTTGCAGGCGCCCGAATGGGTGCGCCACGGGAAGCTGCGCGATTGGGTCGCTCAAATGGCGAAGCTCGCCAAGCCGGCGCGAGTGGTCTGGTGCGACGGCTCGCAGGCCGAATACGATCGCCTGTGCGCCGAGCTGGTCAGCGGGGGTACCTTCGAGCGTTTGAACGAGAAGTTGCGTCCCGGCAGTTATCTCGCCCGCTCCAATCCCACCGATGTGGCGCGCATGGAAGATCGTACCTTTATCTGCTCGGCACGCAAGGACGACGCCGGTCCGACCAACAACTGGATCGATCCCGCCGAGATGCGCGGCACGCTCGGGCGCCTGTTCGACGGTTGCATGCGCGGCCGCACCATGTACGTGGTGCCGTTCTCAATGGGGCCGATCGGTTCGCACATCGCGCAGATCGGCGTCGAGTTGTCCGACTCCGCCTACGTGGCGGTCAACATGAAGCTGATGACACGCATGGGCCGCGCGGTGCTCGAGCACCTCGGCGCGGACGGCCCGTTCGTGCCCTGCGTGCACTCGGTGGGCACGCCGCTAGTAGCCGGCGCCAAGGACGTCGCCTGGCCCTGCAACGCAAAGGAGAAGTGGATCGTCCATTTCCCCGAGACGCGCGAGATCTGGTCCTACGGCTCGGGCTACGGCGGCAATGCGCTGCTTGGCAAAAAGTGCCTGGCGCTGCGCATCGCCTCGGTGATGGCGCGCGACGAGGGCTGGCTCGCCGAGCACATGCTGATCCTCGGCCTGGAATCTCCCGAGGGTGAAAAGCACTACGTATCGGCGGCTTTCCCGAGCGCCTGCGGGAAGACAAATTTCGCGATGCTGATTCCGCCCGCAGCATTCTCGGGTTGGAAGGTAACCACCATCGGCGAAGACATCGCCTGGATCAAGCCCGGCGCGGACGGCCGCTTCTACGCCATCAATCCGGAGGCGGGCCTGTTTGGTGTCGCGCCCGGCACCTCAGAAGCGACCAATCCGAACGCCATGAAGACGCTGCGCGCCAACGTCATTTTCACCAATGTTGCGCTGACTCCCGAGGGCGATGTCTGGTGGGAAGACATGACCAAGGAGCCGCCCGCCAGGCTCACCGACTGGCAGGGCAAAGAATGGACGCCGGGTTGCGGCCGGCCGGCGGCGCACGCGAACGCGCGTTTCACGGTGGCGGCCTCGCAGTGTCCTTCGATGGACCCGAACTGGGAAGATCCGAAGGGCGTGCCGATTTCCGCCTTCATCTTCGGCGGCCGGCGTTCATCCACCGTGCCGCTGGTGGTCGAGGCGCCGAGCTGGGAGGACGGCGTCTACATGGGCGCGACGCTAGGCTCCGAAACCACCGCCGCGATCACCGGCAAGGTCGGCGTGGTGCGGCGCGACCCGATGGCGATGCTCGCGTTCTGCGGCTATCACATGGGCGACTATTTCGCGCATTGGCTGAAAATGGGCAAATCGGTGGCGCGGCCGCCGAAAATCTTTCGCGTCAACTGGTTCCGCAAGGACGCCAACGGCAAGTTCGTCTGGCCGGGTTTTGCTGAAAACATGCGCGTGCTGAAGTGGATCGTCGATCGCTGCGGCGGGCACGCGCAGGGCGTCGAAACCGCGCTCGGCACAATTCCGCGCTATGACGATCTCAACTGGATCGGCCTGGAGCGTTTCGATCGGGCGCGTTACGAAGAGATCGCGCGCGTGGACGACAAGGCATGGGGAGAAGAACTGAAATCGCATGACGAGCTTTTCGGCAAGCTCGCCAGCCACCTGCCGCAGGCACTGGAAACTCGTCGCGGCAACATGCACCAGAAGCTGGCAGCCTAGGAAGGGGTAACGGGGGAACCTGGGGTCCCCTGTGCCGAGCTCTTCAACTTCACCAGCAGCAGCGCCAAAGCGCTCGCGACGAGCGAGAGTGCGGCGGCGGTGGCGAATACTGCTGGCGATTTCGCGTGCTCCAGCAATACGCCACCGATCGTCAGCCCCAAACCCACTCCGGCGAGCAGTCCGGTCGACGACCAGGTGAAAGCCTCGGTCGAGTGCTCCGGGCGCGAACTCCTGGCCACCAGCATCGACTGCATGATCAACGCCGGCGCCATGGCTACGCCGGCCCCAAGGCACCACAGCGCAAACGTCCAGGCAACCGGTAGCAGCGCGAGCGGCGCGATGCCCAGGCCCATGATCGCCAGCATCAAGGGAAACTGCTTCGACAGTGGCAGGCGCCAGCTGCGGCTGCCGTAGACCAGGCCGCCGACGGCGCTGCCGATGCTCATCACGCCGAGCAATACGCCGGCGAATGCCGGGCTGCCGGATTCCGTCGCGTAAGCGGTGGTACCGATTTCCACCAGGCCGAAGGCCGACGCGTAGCAGACGATGACTGCGAGCAATGGCACAAAGCCGCGATCTGCAAGCGGTCCCATCAGGCTCGATTCGCCGCGCGTTTCGATGCGCCACTGCTGGAGCGCGGGGGAACGCTGGAAGAGTAGGCTGCCTGCGCAGCCGCAGGCGGCTGCGAACAGGACCGCGGCAGCGGGCGAAGCAAGCGCGACGAACATCGCCACCAGCACGGGCCCGAGGATGAAAATCAATTCGATCAGCACCGATTCAAGCGAGTAGGCGGTGGCAAGCAGCGCTTCTTCTTTCAACTTCTGCTTGAAGAATGTGCGCATGCAGACAGTGATCGGCGGAAAGCAGGCGCCGGTCGTCGCGGCGAGCGCGAAAGCCACCCATAGCGGCGCCGCTGAGGTCAGCGCAACGAGCAGCGCTGCGAGCGCTGCGGGAAAGCCGAAGGCGCACGCGAGCAGCATCAAGCGCGGCCCGTAGCGATCGATCAGGCGGCCGAATAGCGGTGCGACGATGGCGAGGCCCGCGACATAGCAGGCGGCCGTCGCGCCGCCGCGCCCGAACGAACCGCTGGCGTCCTGCGCCAGCATCAGAATCGCAAGGCCGGTGATACCGATCGGCAAACGGCCCAAAACGGACGCAGCGATGGCTGAGCGCAGCGCCGGTTGCGCCAGCAGATCGGAATAACGAGCGAGCGAGATCACAGGGGGGCGGATTGTCGCACGGCAAGCTAGGTTGCTGCGCCGCAGCAATGCGCTAAGTCGTGGCTGTTCCACGTGAAACATTCCCGGCAAATGGCGACCGCCTAGTTCCACGTGGAACATTCACGTATCATTCGGCCCGCATCAACTTTCCCATGCAATTTCCCACCGAATTCGACGTCATCGTAGTCGGCGGCGGCCACGCCGGCACCGAAGCCGCATTGGCTGCGGCCCGTCTTGGCTGCCGCACCCTACTGCTGACGCACAGCATCGAGACCCTCGGCCAGATGTCCTGCAATCCCTCGATCGGAGGCATCGGCAAGGGACACCTGGTGAAGGAGATCGACGCGCTCGGCGGCGCCATGGCAATCGCTACGGACGAGGCCGGTATCCAGTTTCGCACCCTCAACTCATCCAAGGGCCCCGCCGTACGCGCGACCCGGGCGCAGGCGGACCGGCTGCTCTACAAGGAGGCCATTCGCGCGCGCCTGGAGCGCCAGCCGAACCTCAGCTTGTTCCAGCAGGCGGTCGACGACATCCTGCTCGACGGCGACCGGGTATCCGGAGTGGAGACCCAGATCGGGCTGCGCTTCCGCGGACGGGCCGTGGTGCTCACCGCCGGCACCTTCCTCGCCGGACTTGTCCACGTCGGTCTGCAGAGCTATCAGGCGGGCCGTGCGGGCGATCCGGCATCCATCACCCTCGCGGCACGCCTGAGGGAGATGAAGCTGCCCGTAGGGCGCCTGAAAACCGGCACTCCGCCGCGGCTTGACGGCAACAGCATCGATTTCTCGGTGATGGAGGAA
>JANXUV010000001.1 GCA_025356085.1 Betaproteobacteria bacterium | reverse complement strand
CAGCGCCATCTTGGCGTGCGTCTTGTGGCCGACCACGCCGTACACAACGTGCGCGCCGACCTCTTCCAGGCGCGACGCCCAGGTGATGTTCGCTTCCTCGTCGAAGCGCGCCATCAGTTCCACCACCACCGTGACTTCCTTGCCCCGCTTGGCCGCCTCGATGAGAATTTCCATTAATTCCGAGTCGGTTCCCGTGCGGTATACGGTCTGCTTGATCGCAATCACCAGCGGGTCGGTCACCGAGGTGCGGATGAAATCGATGACCGGCGTGAAGGATTCATAAGGATGGTGCAGCAGCACGTCCTGCTTCTTCAGTACCGTATAGAAGTCTTTCTGCCCTGCCAGCGCCGGCGGCAGCGCCGGCTGGAACGCCGGATATTTCAGGTCCGGCCGGTCCACGCGGTCGCTCACTTCGCGCAGCCGGTACAGGTTGACCGGGCCGTCCACGCGGTACAGGTCGGTCTCGGACAGGCTGAACTGCTGCAGCAGGAAATCGACCATCTGCTGCGGGCAGGTGTCCGCCACCTCCAGGCGCACGCCGTCGCCAAAGTGGCGCTGCATCAGCTCGCCCTGAATGGCGATGCGCATGTTCTTGATTTCTTCCTCGTCGACGAAGAGGTTCGAATTGCGCGTGACGCGGAACTGGTGGCAGCCCTTCACCTCCATGCCGGAAAACAGCTCGTCCACGTGCGCATGCAGGATCGACGACAGGAACACGAACGCGTACTCGGCGCCGGCGACGTCGGCCGGCAGGCGGATCACCCGCGGCAGCGCGCGAGGCGCCTGCACTATGGCGGCGCGCGATTTCCGGCCGAAGGAATCGCGTCCCTCCAGCTCGATGGCGAGGTTGAGGGACTTGTTCAGCACGCGGGGGAAGGGGTGCGAAGGATCGAGACCGATCGGCGTCAGCACCGGCAGCAACTCGCGCATGAAATAGTCGCGGATCCAGGCACGCTGCGATTCGGACCATTCTTCGCGCTTCGGAAAAATCACGCTTTGCTTCGCCAGGGCCGGCAGCAGCACGCCATTCAGCAGGCGGTATTGTTCGCCGACCAGCGCGCGCGCCTGTGCCGACACCAGCTCGTAGACCTCGGCCGGGCTGCGGCCGTCCGGCCCGGTGCCCTTGATGCCGATCTTGATCTGCTCTTTCAGGCCGGCGACCCGGATCTCGAAGAATTCGTCCAGATTGGAGGACACAATGGTCAGGAAGCGCAGCCGCTCCAGCAGCGGCACCGAATCGTCGGCGGCCTGCGCGAGCACGCGCCGGTTGAATTCGAGCAGGCCCAGCTCCCGGTTCAGGAAATGCGACGGCTGGAGGTTCTTTTTGACCATAGGAAAACGCGGAAAAACGCTGCGGATTAGACCAGCCTACACGACAAATGTTTCAGCCATATGAAAGCAGGGGAATCCGCGAGTTGCGGCGTTATCCACAGAGTGTAAGCTGGATTCTTCATGGCCCGTCCGGATTTGCTCGCCGCGGTCGATCTCGGCTCGAACAGCTTCCACCTTCAGGTGGGACGGGTGGACGGCGGCCAGATCTATCCGCTCGATACGCTGCGCGAAGTGGTGCGCCTCGGCGCGGGCCTCACCTCGGAAAAACGCATCGACCGCGCCACCCAGGCGCGCGCACTTGAGGCGCTCGAGCGCATCGGCGAGCGCCTGCGCGGCTTGCCGCGCAGCGCGGTGCGCGTGGTCGGCACCAACACGCTAAGGGTGGCGAAGAACGCTCCGCAATTCCTGCGCGAGGCAAGGGCCGCCCTGGGTTTTCCGATCGAAGTCATCGCCGGCCGCGAGGAAGCGCGCCTGATCTATCTCGGCGTCGCCCACTCGCTGCCGCCCTCGGCGCAAAACAGGCTGGTGGTCGACATCGGTGGCGGCTCCACCGAGTTCATCATCGGCAAGGGCCTGGAACCGCTGCTCACTGAGAGCCTGTACATGGGCTGCGTCAGCTACAGCCTTGCCTATTTCCCGGAAGGCCGGATCGAGAAATCACGCTTCAAGAAAGCGGAGCTCGCGGCGCGGCAGGAACTCGCCGGGATGGCGGGTGAATACCGCAATGCCGGCTGGCAGGAAGCGGTCGGGTCATCCGGCACCGCGCGCGCGCTGGAATCGATCCTGCGCGAGAACGGCTATACCGGGGAAGGCATCACGCTGGAAGGCCTGGAAAAGCTGAAGAACCTGCTGCTGAAGCACGAGCGCGCCGATCCCGACCGGATCGCCGGACTGCGCAAGGACCGCGCGGCGGTGATGCCCGGCGGCCTCGCCATCATGCTTGCCGCGTTTTCCGAGCTCGGCATCGAGCGCATGGCGGTATCCGACGGCGCCCTCCGCCACGGCGTGCTCTACGACCTGCTCGGACGCGCGCAGCATCGCGACATGCGCGAGGCCACTGTCGCGCAGTTCATGCGCCGCTACCACGTGGATGCGGCGCAGGCGGAGCGGGTGCGCGCGCTGGCGCTTAGGATTTTTGATTCCATTTCCTCGGACGAAAAAGAACCTGAAACCGAGCGCCTGTTGCTCGACTGGGCGGCGCGCCTGGCGGAAATCGGTTTGTCGGTCGCGCACGCGCAGTACCACAAGCATTCCGCCTACATCCTGTCGAACGCCGACATGCCGGGCTTCTCGCGCATGGAGCAGCAGCGCCTGGCGCGCATCGTGCTCGCGCACCGCGGCAAGCTCGGCAAGATGCAGGACGCGGGGCTTGAGGGCGGCGACTGGACGCTCGTCTTCGCACTGCGCATCGCCGCGCTGGTGCTGCGCAATCGCACCGACGCGCGTTTTCCGATGCTGCGCGTCGAAGGCGACAAGTCCGGCTACGGCATTGACCTGCCGCAGGCCTGGCTCGAGGAGAACCCGCTGGCGGCGGCCGCGCTCGAGACCGAGGGCAAGCATTGGGAAGCCGTGGACCTGCGCTTCTCGGTCAACAGCTTGTCAGAAAAAAAGGTCGCCCAACTCCGGGGCTAGAGCAGGTCCGGCGCGATGACGGCGCGCACCACCACCTGAGCCTGCCCTTCGCGCTCGCGATTGCTGAGCCACCACAGGCCGCCCTTCTTCACCGACCAGTCGGCTTTCGCGCCGGCCAGCAGCACCGCCGCCACCCTGCCCAGATCGGGCTGGTGGCCCACCACCAGCACCGCACCCTTGTGCGAAGGCCAGCCGGCCGCTCCCAGGATGTCGGCGGGCGCCGCGCCCGGCGCGAGGCGCTCGGAGATTTTGTAGCGAACACCAAGGGCGTCCGCCGTTTCCAGCGCGCGCTTTGCAGGGCTGGCGATCACCGCGTAGCGCGACGGCAGCCGCGCCACCAGCCATTCGGCCACGCGCGCCGCCTGCTTGCGGCCCCTGGCGGTGAGCTTGCGCTCGCTATCCCGCCCGCCCTGAGTCGCGTCCGCGTGCCGCCAGAGAATCAGGTCCAAGCCTAACCCTGCACCTTCTGCGCGGCCGCGGCGAGGCGTGTCGCCGGGAAACGCGCGCTGAACCGGCTGCCCTTGCCCGGGCGGCTATCGACCGCGAGCGCGGCTTGGTGGCGCGCGAGCGCGTGTTTGACGATCGACAGGCCGAGGCCGGTGCCGCCGGTCTCGCGCGAGCGGCCGCGATCAACGCGGTAGAAGCGCTCGGTAAGGCGCGGCAGGTGCTCCGGGTCGATACCGATGCCGCTGTCTTCGACCGAGAATTCGCCGCCGGCATCGGTCGAAATCCAGCGCAGGCGAATGTCGCCGCCCGCGGGCGTGTACCGCACCGCATTGGTCACGAGATTGGTAAAGGCGCTCGCAATCTCACGTTCGGCCCCCAGCAAGTCGTGCGAGCCTGCTACTTCAAGCGAGATCCGGTGCTTTCCCAAAGACAGCGCATCAGCCTCGGCACGCACCCGCTGCAACAGTGGGCGCATGAGCACGCGCTCCGCATCCGGCGGCGGCGGCGCATGCTCCAGCACCGACAACGTCAGCAGGTCGTCGATCAGGTGTTTCATGCGTTCGGCCTGTGGCGCCATCAGCCCAACGTAGTCGCGCACGCGCCCGGCGTCGAGTTTCAGGTCCTGTATGGTTTCCAAAAAACCCGCCAGCACCGTGAGCGGCGTGCGAAGTTCATGCGAGACGTTGGCGACGAAATCGCGCCGCATCGCCTCGACCCTGGCCGCGCCGGTGACATCCTGCGACAGCAGCAGGTGGTCTTCGTCGCCGAAAGAAACGATCTGCAGCGAAAGCGTGCGCCGGCCACCCGGGGAACCGAGCCGCACCGGCTCGGAGAAGTCCGCCACCCGCAGGTAATCGACGAATTCAGGCGCCCGCACGATGTTCACGATGGGCTGGCCGCGATCACGGTCCGCATCGAAGCCGAGCTGATCGCGCGCCGCGTCGTTGCACCAATCGAGCCGATAGTCGGCATCCAGCACGGCGACGCCATAAGGCAATGCCTGCGCGCCGCGCCGCGAGCGCACCATCAGCTGCGCGAGTTCGCGCCGACGCTTGAGCATCACGCGCCGGTGACGGTGCAGGAAATTGAACACCTCGCCCCAGCCGCCTTCGGCCTCAGGGGGATCGCTCAGGCGCGACTGCGACGCCCAGCGCTTGAGCTTGCGGAACTCGCGCAGCTGGCGGTAGAGAGCGACCGCCAGGGCCGCCGCCAGCAGCGCGAGGCCGATTTCGAGCCAAGTCACGGCTTGGCCGGCGCCGCTATCAGCCCCGGCTCATCGCCGCGGTCGCGTGAGAAGAGTCAGCGCGCAGCGCGTAGCCGCTGCCGCGCACGGTCTCGATGAGCGCGTCGTGGCCGGTGGGCTCAAGCCCGGCCCGCAGCCTGCGGATATGCACGTCCACCGTGCGCTCTTCGATGAACACATGGTCGCCCCAGACTTCGTCCAGCAACTGGGCGCGCGAATACACGCGGTTCGGGTGCGTCATCAGGTAGTGCAGCAGGCGGAACTCCGTCGGCCCGAAGGTTAGAACTTCTCCGTTGCCAAGCACACGGTGCGCGACGGGGTCCAGCCGCAAGCCGGCAATTTCCACCGGTTCGTCGCCGTGCTGGGGCTTGCGCCGGCGCAGCACCGCCCGGATGCGCGCCACCAGCTCCTTGGTGGAGAAAGGCTTGGTGATGTAGTCGTCCGCGCCAGCCTCCAGGCCGGCGATCTTGTCCGGCTCCTCGGCGCGCGCGGTGAGGAAGATCAGCGGCAGCTCGCGCGTGCGCGCATCGCCGCGCAGGCGTCGCGCCAACGCGACGCCGGATTGCCCAGGCAGCATCCAGTCGAGCAGAACCACATCGGGAAGGATGTCGGAAAGCAGGCGGGTGGCGTCCTCGGCGCTGCCGGCGCGCAGCGTCTCGTATCCCGCATGCTCGAGGTTCACCGCGACCAGTTCGAGGATCGCGGGCTCGTCTTCGACGATCAGCACGGTGGCTGGCATGCCCTGCTCTATTCCTTCGACAATTCGCGTTCGACGTCTTCGAACGAAGTGTGGCGCACGTCGGTGCCCCTGACGATGTAGATCACCTGTTCGGCGATGTTTTTCGAATGGTCTCCGATGCGCTCGATCGCCTTCGCCACCCAGACGGTTTCCAGCGAGGCGGAAATGGTGCGAGGGTCCTCCATCATGTAGGTGATCAGCTGGCGCAGCACCGAGCGGAATTCGTCGTCGATCGCCGTGTCTTCCTTCAGCACCTCGGCGGCGCTGTTCACGTCCAGGCGCGCGAAAGAGTCCAGCGACTGGCGCAGCATCTTGACCGCGATCTGCGCCGCGTGCCGGATCGCCGGAAAGCGCTGCGCAGGGTGCGCGCCCTGCTCGTGGATGCGCTTGGACATGCGCGCGATCTTCTCCGCCTCATCGCCGATGCGCTCCAGATCCGTCACGATCTTGCTGATTGCCATGATCAGTCGCAGGTCGCTGGCGGCGGGCTGGCGCTTGACCACGATATGGTTGATGGCGCCGTCGATCGCCACCTCGTAGCCGTTGACGCGGGCGTCGTTCTCTATCACCTGCGTGACCAGCGCCGCGTCGCCGGTGGAGAAGGCCTGGATCGCGGCAAGGATCTGCGCTTCCACCAGCCCGCCCATCTGCAGCACGCGCGTGCGCGTGGTATCGAGGTCGGCTTCGAACTGCTTGGAAATGTGTTCTGCGTTGCCCATGGGAGCCCCTAGCCGAACCTGCCGGTGATGTAGTCTTCGGTCGCCGCTTTTTTCGGCTTGATGAAGATCGTGTCGGTGACGTCATACTCGATCAGCTCGCCCAGATACATGTAGGCGGTGAAGTCCGATACTCGCGCCGCCTGCTGCATGTTGTGCGTCACGATCACTACCGTGTAGTCAGTCTTCAGTTCGTGGATCAGTTCCTCGACTTTGGCCGTCGATATCGGATCGAGCGCCGAGCAGGGCTCGTCCAGCAGCAGCACTTCGGGCTTGATGGCGATGCCCCGCGCGATGCACAGGCGCTGCTGCTGGCCGCCGGAGAGGCTCTGGCCGCTCTGGGAAAGCTTGTCCTTGACCTCGTTCCAGATCGCGGCGCGGCCAAGAGCCCACTCGACGCGCTCGTCCATTTCGCGCTTGCTCATGCTCTCGAACAGGCGCACGCCAAAAGCGATGTTGTCGTAGATCGACATCGGAAACGGGGTCGGTTTCTGGAACACCATGCCGATCTTGGCACGGATCAGCGACACATCCTGCTTGGTCGTGACCAGATTCTCGCCGTCCATCAGGATCTCGCCCTCGGCGCGCTGATCCGGGTACAACGCATACATCCGGTTGAAGGTCCGGAGCAGCGTCGATTTGCCGCAGCCGGAAGGTCCGATGAAAGCGGTCACCTTGCGCTCGGGGATATCCATGGTGACGTTCTTGATCGCCTGGAATCCGCCGTAGTAGAAATTGAGCTTGTTGATCTTCAGCTTGGCCTTCAGGTCGGACGGCGCGGCGGTCTCCGCCGGCCGGCCTTCGCGCATCGTGGTGTGAATCGCCGGCCGGGACGCTGCCGCCGAATTGATCGCCGATGTGGCTGCTTCCATGGTTTGCATTCCTTGGTTCAGTCGGATTTCCGGAACAGCGCCCGCGCGAGGATATTGAGCACCAGCACCGCCAGCGTGATCAGCGCCGCGCCGCCCCAGGCGAGCCGGTGCCAGTCCTCGTAGGGGCTCATGGCGAACTGGAAGATCACCACCGGCAGGTTGGCCATCGGCGCGTTCATGTTGCTCGACCAGAACTGGTTATTGAGCGCCGTGAACAGCAGCGGCGCGGTCTCGCCGCTGATGCGCGCGATCGCCAGCAGGATGCCAGTGAGGATCCCGGTGCGCGCCGCCCGGTAGGTCACCGAAATGACCATCTTCCAGGCCGGGCAGCCGAGCGCCATCGTCGCCTCGCGCAAGGTGTTCGGCACCAGCTTCAGCATATCGTCGGTGGTGCGCACGACGACCGGGATCACGAGCAGAGCCAGCGCGATCGCACCAGCCCAGCCCGAAAAGTGCCCGACCTTTGCGACGTATACGGAGTAGACGAACAGGCCCATGACGATCGATGGCGCCGAGAGCAGCACATCATTGAGGAACCGCGTCGCGCCGGCCAGCCAGCCACGGTGGCCATATTCGGCGAGATATGTACCAGCCAGGATGCCGACCGGGGTTCCGATCAGGGTGCCTGCACCCACCATCAGGAGGCTGCCCACGATCGCGTTGGCGAGCCCACCGTCGGCGCCGGGCGGAGGCGTCATCTGGTAGTAAAGCGTGGCGCGGGCAAGCGCGGTTCCCCCCTCGTACAACAGCGTGCCGAGGATCCACACCAGCCAGAACAACCCGAACGCCAGCGCGAGGCTCGATACTGCGAGCAGAACGAAATTGAGCTGCTTGCGCGAGCGATACAGCCGGTTGCCCGAATGGATCGCGCTTTGCGCGTTGAGTACGGCGCTCATGTGCAGGTTTTCAAGTGCGGGTTCCCTCGCCGCGCGCGAGCTGCATCAGCAGCAGCTTGGACAAGCCGAGGACGATGGTGGTGATGAGAAACAGGATCAGGCCCAACTCGATCAGCGCCGAGAAATACAGATCGCCGACCGCCTCGGTGAATTCGTTGGCGAGCGCAGAGGCAATGCTGTTGCCGGGCGCATTCAAGGATACCGCGAGGCGGTGCGCGTTGCCGATGACGAAGGTCACCGCCATGGTCTCTCCCAGCGCCCTGCCAAGGCCCAGCATGATGCCGCCGATGACGCCGACTTTCGTATACGGCAGTACCACGCGCCACACGACTTCCCAGGTGGTGGCACCCAGGCCGTAGGCGGACTCCTTCAGCATCGGCGGCACGATCTCGAACACGTCGCGCATCACTGCCGTGATGAAGGGGATCACCATGATCGACAGGATCAGTCCCGCGGCGAACATGCCGATGCCGATCGGCGGCCCGGCGAACAACGCGCCGAAAAACGGCACGCTGCCCAGCGTACTGATCATCGCCGGCTGCAAGTAGGTCTGGAACAGCGGGGCGAACACGAACAGGCCCCACATGCCATAGATGATCGAGGGAATCGCAGCCAGCAATTCGATGGCGGTGCCGAGCGGTCGCTTCAACCAGGCCGGGGAGAGTTCCGTGAGAAAAATCGCGATGCCGAAGCTGACCGGCACGCCGATCAGCATGGCGATGAGGGAGGTAACCACGGTGCCGTAGATCGGCACCAGCGCGCCGAACTTCTCCTTCACCGGGTCCCACTCGGCAGTCCAGATGAAGGACAGGCCGAACTTCTCGATCGAGGCCTGGCTGCCGACCAGCAAAGACGCCAGGATCGCCAGCAGCAGACTGAACACCAGGAACGCAAACACACGCGTCAGCCACTCGAAGGCCTTGTCCGCCCACGGTGCGGAGCGCAGCCGGCGCGGGGCTTGGGAATTGTTCAACGTCTCGGGGCGAATCGACGTGTCAACGAGATCCATTGTACGTGCCTGCGTGTCGCCGGTTGCCTGGTGTCCGCCCAATGTCTAGTAGACGGCCTTGCCGCTGGCGTCCTTGATCTGCGATTTCCAGACCGACTGGATCTGTTTGACCACCGGGTCCGGCATCGGCACGTAATCGAGTTCATCGGCCATCGTCGCGCCGTTCTTGAACGACCACTCGAAGAACTTGAGCACTTCCTTCGCGTTCTCGGGCTTCTCCTGCACTTTGTGAATCAGGATGAAGGATGCGCCCGTAATCGGCCAGCTCGCCTTGCCCGGCTGCTCGGTGAGCACCACGCCCATCCCGGGCACGCTGTTCCAGTCAGCACCGGCCGCGGCCGCCTTGAAGCTGTTGTCGCTGGGCGCCACTACCTGGCCGTCCTTGTTGAACATTTGCGCGTAGGACAGCTTGTTCTGCTTGGCGTAGGCGTATTCCACGTAGCCGATCGAACCGTCGATGCGCGCGACATAGTTCGCCACGCCTTCGTTGCCCTTGCCGCCCACGCCGGTCGGCCATTTCACCGCCGTGCCCTCGCCGATGGTGGATTTCCAGTCCGCGCTGACTTTCGACAGGTAGTTAGTGAACAGGAAAGTGGTTCCCGATCCATCCGAGCGGTTCACCGCGGAAATCGCCTGGTTCGGCAGCGCCACGCCGGGGTTCAGCTTGGCGATCGCCGGATCG
This sequence comes from Betaproteobacteria bacterium, assembly GCA_025356085.1. GTDB lineage: Bacteria > Pseudomonadota > Gammaproteobacteria > Burkholderiales > SG8-39 > RBG-16-66-20. The sequence goes on along the minus strand of JANXUV010000001.1, from coordinate 22,304 downwards.
TTCCAGACCTTCACCTTGCCCAGATAAATGTCCGCCAGCAGCGCTCCGGTGAGTTTGATGTCGCCGGACTTGACGCCTTTCAGGTTGTACACCGGCACCACGCCGCCCATGATCGCGGGAAACTGCACCAGCCCGTTTTTCTCCAAGTCCTCGCCCTTCATTGGCGCGTCCGAGGCGCCGAAATCCACCGTCTTGGCGGTGATCTGCTTGATGCCGCCGCCCGAGCCGATGGATTGATAGTTCATGCCGTTGCCGGTCGCCTTCTTGTAGGCGTCCGCCCACTTGGCGTAGATCGGATACGGGAACGTGGCGCCGGCGCCGGTGATGTCCACTGCGTGGACTGCTCCGGCGAACGACACGCCGGCGAGCAGCGATACCAGTGCGGATTTCAGTTTCATGACTCATCTTCTCCGTTGTTGTCGGAGGCGAGTCTAGGGGGCGCTCATGACAGTGGTGTTACATCCGCGATCGAGGCTGGCGGACGTATTGCATCAAGCACTTGGCGTCAGGCTGCAGGGGCAAGGTGAATGGCAAAACCCTCGCGTACCACGTCTTTCCCCGCCAGCAGTTCCTGGGCCTGAGTGCGCTCCAGGTCGAAGATCATCGTTGCCTGGTACTGCAGATTCGCGCGAGCCTCTTCTATGGTTTGCCCGTGCGAGTTCACCCCGGGCAGTTCCTCGATGAATCCTACATAGCCGTGCTTCGCTCTCAGGTATACGGCGGTAAACGAAATCACTGGATGGTCCACGCCAGGCTCTCCTTGTGTGCGGCGGGAGAATAGGCGTGGCGTGTTACCTGGCTGTGAATCGCCGTACTGACTGCGCCGATCGCCGCCTGGCCGCTCTACACCACGCTGGCGAAGATCTTCAGCGACAGGCTGCCGACGGCCGCCTGGGCGCGAGCGCGCTGGCGGTCTCGGTCAGCGATTCAAGGAACGCCACCAGGTCCGCCGACTCCGCCGTAGTGAGCCGCAACGGCTTGAGCAGCGCCTCGCCGTCGGAATGCAGCCGGTCGGGATCGATCTCCGAATAGTGGCGCACCACGCCGGCGAGCGTGGCGAGACTGCCGTTGTGCATGTAGGGCGCGGTCTGCGCGACGTTCCTGAGCGACGGCACCTTGAATTCGCCGAAGTTGCGGTGCTGCAGGTCCACCTGCCGCGTCTTGATGGCGCTCACCCCCGAGCGGTCGTCGTTGTACGCGCCCAGCAGATTGAACGGATTCGCCTCGAGCTTGCGGATGCCGCCATGGCGCCCGGCATCGGCGCCGCCCTTGATGAAGAACGGCACGCCGGTGTCGTGGAATTCGCCGTTGCTGAAGGCTGGCCCGACATGGCAGCTGCTGCAGTTGCCGCGGCCGACAAAAATACGCAGTCCTCGCTGTGCTGCTTCAGGGTATTTTTTCATGGAAGAAAAATCACCCCTGGAGAGCGCATCCCGGAAGTCGTCGAACGGCGAGCGGCCGCTAACCAGCGTCTCCTGGAACGCGGCCAATGCCTTGCCGATGCCGGCCAGCACGGCCTCGTCCGCCGCCGGGGGCGGGGTACCGAAAACTTTCTCGAAGCGGCAGGCGAGTTCGGCATCGCCGCGCACCAGCGCGGCCGCCTGCGCCTGGCTGCCGCCCATTTCGCGCAAGTCCAGCATCGGTCGCACGCTCTGCGCCCAGAGCGAATCGCCCGCGCCGTCCCAGCCGAACCAGCGCTGGTAGCGGACGTTCAGCAGGCTCTGGGTATTGCGGTCGGCCTCGGCCAGGCCGAAGGCGCGTGCGCGCCCATCCTGCCAGCCGCGGTACGGCACGTGGCAGGTCGCGCACAGCACTTTGCCGGACGGCGACAAGCGAGGTTCGAAAAACAGGCGCTCGCCCAGTTCCACCGCCAGCGGATTTCCAGACACTCGATTGGAAGAATCGGGCGACCAGGGCGCCGGCCATGGACCGTGCCGCAGGATAGCCCGCGTTTCAGCTTCGGTGAAATCCAGCAGCTGCGCCCTTGCGCCTGCGGAGAGGCCAAGGAGCAGCGCGGCAAAAAGAAAACGGATCACTCGATTCGGATGCTGTCGGTCAGGCGCTCGGCGCCGAGGTCGAAGACGAAATCCCAGCGTCCCGGCATGTGGAACAACCAGCCTTCGGAATGGAAACGGCCGGGGCCCAGCGGCACCACCTTGGTCCGGTAGTTCATGCCGTGGCGGTGATCCGGCATGAACGCGTCCAGCTTCACGCGCTCAGAAACCACCGCGCCGCCCTTCGGGCAGGCCGCGAGTTCGAGCACGAACGGCTGGCCGACCGTGATTTTCGCGGGAATAGTCCAGTAGGAGACCGCCAGGCGGTCGGATTCAATGCGTGCGCCCGGCGGCAGTTCGCAGGCCGCCGCTGCTTTGCCGAGCAGCAGCATTCCGGCGATCACTGCGCCTGCAAGCCGCCGAACAGGGTCTCGCCGTTTTCCCACGCGATGCGCTCCGACACGTCCTTCGGCAGGTCGGCGAGCCATTGCCGCGACCAGTTGGCGTGTTCGCCGATGTAGTGCCAGCGCTCCGGCGTGAAGGAGTCGGTGCCGACCATGAAGCGGTCGGGAAACTCCAGAAACGCCGCGCGCCAGTCCGGATCCACCTTGCCGCCGCGCGCCTGGTCGGTCCGGAACGCCAGGTCGCACCACAGGTTCTTGTGCTTGCGCAGCATCTCGCGAACCTTCTCCGGCCGGTCGAAGCCGGAGTGCGCCCACAGGATGCGCGCCTCGGGCCATTGCCTGAACAGGCGTTCGATCGCATCGATGTCGGAATGCGCGTGCAGGAACAGCTTGTGCTGGCGCGCCAGCTGCACCATTCGCCGCGGCACCGGCAAGTCGGCGTCGGCGCCGTAGAGGTGGAATTCGCCCAGGCCGGCGTAACGGTGCCGCTTCAGCCGGTCCTCGAGGTAGGGGATCACGCTCTCGTCGCGGAACCAGCTGCTGATCTCACCACGCGAGCGGTACGGCCGCAGTTCGGGGATCACCAGGTCGGGGGCCAGCGCGTAGAGGCGCTGCTGGCCGTCGTCGCCGGAACTGGAAATCAACGCGCGCTTCAGGCCCGCCTTGCGCAGGATCGCAATCGCTTCCTGCGGCGGAACCGTGTCCCAGGCATCGTGGCTGTAGTGCAGGTGCGCATCAAAGATCGGCAATTCGGCGGCCAGCGCTCCGAGCGCAACACAGAAGATGGCGCCGGCGGCGAGACTGCGCACGGCGTCGCTCGCGTTGCGGCCTAATCCTTCGCGCCGCTACGCTGCAGCAGCTGGACCATCTCGGCGCCGGCGCCGCCGCGCGCCTTGGCGATCGACAGCGCAGTCACCCCGCCCAGTCCCCGCAGGTTCGGATCCGCTCCTTTTGCCAGCAGCAGGCTCGCGATCGAGGCGTCGCCATTGGAAGTCGCGATCATCAGCACCGTCATGCCGTCGGGCTGGCGGGCATTCGGCGACTTGCCATCGTCCAGCAATTGCGCGACCGCCGCCTGATCGCGCATCACGGTCGCGCTGACCACGTCGTTGTAGCGCGCATAGAGCTCGCGCACGTTCGCCGCGCGCTGGTAGCCGACCGGCGCGGCGGGTGCCGCAACAGCCTCTGCGGGCTTCGCCGCAGGTGCTTCTGCAGGTGCTGCCACCTGCGCCTTCGCCAGCGGTTCCGGCGCCGGCTCCGCGGACGCGTTGGCGGCCGCGCCCGCGCGCTTGGCGGTGGCGAGCGGCGCCGCTTCCTTGCCGAGCAAGGCACCGCGGCTGGCCAGGACCGGGCGCGCCGCGTTCGACAGCAACTCCATGCCCCAGCGGCCGGTATCGGTATCCAGCAGCTTCACATAGTCGGCGAGTTCCTGGTCGGTGGCGTCGCGGTAGGCGACCAGCAGGGTGCTGCGGACCTGGCCGCGCATTTGATTGCGCATCTCGTTGACCTGCGCGCCCACCTGCTGGCGCGCATTCTTCGGCACGTTCTTGGCCGCCTTCTGCATGTTACCGAGCACCGAATCCACCATGTTGCCCACGATCGCGGCCGACAGATCGGTTGCGGTTTCCGAGGTGCGGGTGACATCGTCGAGCGACTGGATCAGCTTCACGCGCGCAGCCGAGGGCGGATTGGCGCGGAACTTCTCGGTGGTTTCCTGCATCGTCTCCGGCGCGACATTGCGCAGCGCGGGGGAAGCCAGCTTCACCGCGACGGGCTGGCGCAGCACTTCCAGGAAACGCGCCATTCGCTCGGCATCGAAATTTCCTTTCAGGCTCGCCGCGAGTTCCGCGCCCAGCACGGCCGGCTCGAAGGACTTATCGACCATGTCGCTCACCGCCTTCACGTCGCCCGCTTCGCGCTTCGTCTGCTCGCCCCAGATGGATTTGAAGAGTATCTCGCGGCTGATGGCCTGGAACTGCGTCTTGATTCCCGAGGTGTCGATGACTTCCGCGATCAACTGATCCGGATTGGACGGGATGGGCTTCGCAACCGCCGGGCTGGCGGACGCCTTAGCCGCTGTCGGCGCACTGGCCGCCTTGGCCGCATCAACCGCCTTCGCCGCTTCTACGGCCGGCTTGGCTGGCTTCGTGGCCACGGTTTTGGGGGCAGGAGCCGGCGCGTTCAGGAAATCCTGCAGGAAGAAAAACCAGGCGCCGGCGCCGGCTACGAGCAGCGTGCCCACGCTCGCCATGATTTTGGTTCGGTTGTTCAGTTCGATCGCCATATGGAATCCCTCCTTCGGACATCGGCCAGCAGGGGGTCATGATACCTGCGCACCCCGCTCCAGGCGAATCCGGGTGCGCAGGCCATGGAGTAGACTTTGCCGATGCCGAACGAACAAACGTCCGCGCTGAAAGGCATGGCGCTGCTGCGCGCGCTGTCTGCGGCAGAGTTCGACGTGATCGCCGCGATCGTCAGGCGGCGCGAATTCGCCTCGGGTGGGGACCTGTTCCGCGAGGGCGACGCCGGCGATGGCCTTTATCTTGTCGTCTCCGGTGACTTCAACGTAATCAAGCACGGGCCGGATGGCGAACACCTGCTTGCGAAACTGGGGCCTGGCGCGGTGCTGGGCGAGATGTCGCTGGTCACTTCCGATGCGCGCTCCGCGACCGTTCGCGCCCTCGCGGAAGCGGTGGTGCTGCACCTGCCGCTGGCCGATTTCAGGGCGCTGCTGGATTCCGGATCCACCGCTGCATTGAAGATCACCTACGCGATCGCGGAGGTTCTTGCGCGCCGCCTGGCGACCATGAACAGCCTGGTGCTGAGCCTGACGGGGAAGCCGGTATCGACGATCGACAAGACGACCGGGCTCAAGACCCAGGACCTCAAGGAACTGCACCGGACCATGCAGGTCTGGTCGTTCTAGCTCCCGGGGGAAACCCTAGACGTTGAAGCGGAAGTGCATGACGTCGCCGTCGCGCACCACGTACTCCTTGCCTTCGACGCGCAGCTTGCCAGCCTCCTTCGCGCCCGCCTCGCCCTTGAACGCGACGTAGTCTTCGTAGGAGGTGACTTCCGCGCGGATGAAGCCGCGCTCGAAATCGGTGTGGATCACGCCGGCGGCCTGCGGCGCGGTGGCGCCGACCTGTACGGTCCAAGCGCGCACTTCCTTGGGCCCGGCGGTGAAATAGGTCTGCAGGCCGAGCAGCGTGTAGCCGGCGCGGATCACGCGCGCGAGACCCGGCTCGTCCATCCCCATGTCGGCGAGGAAAATCTTCTTGTCCTCATCGGCCATGTCGGCGATCTGCGATTCCATCGCCGCACAGATGGCGACGACAGGCGCGTTTTCCGACATGGCGCGCGCCTCGACGACAGCGAGCAGCGGATTGCCCTTGAAACCGTTCTCGGCGACGTTCGCCACGTACATCGTCGGCTTCATGGTCAGCAGGAACAGCGGCTTGAGGACCACCAGCTCCTCCTTCGACCAGGCGACCGAGCGCACAGGCTTGCCCTGGTCGAGCGCTGCCTCGGCTTTGTCCAGCACGGCAACCAGCCTCTGCGCTTCCTTGTCTCCCCCGGTCTTCGCCACCTTGGCGTTCTTGGACAGATGCTTTCCCACCGCGGCGAGATCGGCGAGCGCGAGCTCGGTGTTGATGACATCGATGTCGGAAATCGGGTCGATCTTGTTGGCCACGTGGATCACGTTCGGATCCTCGAAGCAGCGCACCACATGGACGATGGCGTCGGTCTCGCGGATAGTGGCGAGAAACTGATTGCCGAGCCCTTCGCCCTTGGAGGCGCCTGCCACCAGCCCCGCGATATCGACGAACTCGACCGCGGCCGGGATCACCTTTTGCGGCTTCTCGATCGAGGTCAGTCCCGCCAGGCGGCCGTCAGGAACCTCGACGATGCCGACATTCGGCTCGATGGTGCAGAAAGGATAGTTCTCGGCTGCGATGCTGGACTTGGTCAGCGCGTTGAACAGCGTGGACTTGCCCACGTTCGGCAGGCCGACGATCCCGCAGCGAAGGCTCATTTCTTCTTGCCAAACAAGGAACTGAAAAGGCCCTTCTTTTCCGGCTCGGGATTCGCTTCAACAACTTTCGGTTCGAGCTTGGGTTCGGGCTTGGGCGCGGCCTTGGCTTCCACGGGCTTTTTCTCGGCCTGCTTTTTCTCGGCGGCTTTCTCTTTTTCCACGCTGTGCAGTTTCTGCATCGCGCCCTGCATGTCACCCGAGAGGCACAGCGGCAGGATTTCGATGCTGCGGCCAATTGCTTCGTCGATGTCCGCGCGGTCTTCCGCCAATGGCTTCTGCAGGACGTAATCGACAACCGCGTTCTTGTCACCGGGATGGCCGATGCCGAGGCGCAGGCGCCAGTAGTCGTGCGAGCCAAGCCGGTGCGAGATGTCCCGCAGGCCGTTGTGGCCGGCAATCCCGCCGCCCTGCTTCATCTTCGCCACACCGGGCGCGAAGTCGAGCTCGTCGTGCACCACCAGGATCTCGGCAGGCGTGATCTTGAAAAAACCGGCCAGCATCTGCACCGCGCGCCCGCTCGCGTTCATGAAGCTCTGCGGCAGCACCAGCCAGGCACCGTTCGAGCCGATGCGACCGACCAGCGCCTGGTACTTGCCGTCCTTGCGCAGCGCCACGCCCGACTGCAGAGCATAACGCTCCAGCAGCCAGAAGCCGGCGTTATGGCGCGTTCGCTCGTACTCCTTGCCTGGATTGCCCAGGCCCACCACCAGACGTATCGCGCCGGACAAGGCTTACTTCTTCTCTTTCTTGTCGGCCGCGTCTCCACCCGGCTTGCCGCCCTTGTCGGCAGCAGGTTTCGCCGCCGCCTTGTCGCCGGGCTTTGCCGCAGCCTTGTCGCCGCCGGCCGCCGCGTCCTTGTCGGGCACCGCCTGCTCGGTGGTCGGCACTTCGCCGGCGGGCACCGCAGCTGCCGCGGTTTCCTCTTCCTCGGTGATCAGCACCGGCTGGATGATGGTCGCCACCACCGGGTTCTCGCCCTTGTGCAGCACCGCCTCCACGCCTTTCGGCAGTTTGAGTTCCTTGACATGCACCGAATGGCCGATGGTGAGTTGCCCCATGTCGACCTCGATGAAGCCCGGCAGGTCGTCCGGCAGGCAGGTAACGTTGAGTTCGTTCAGCACGTGGTTCGGAATGCCGCCCTGCTCCTTCACGCCGGGGGAGACCTCGGCATTGACGAAGTGCAGCGGCACCTTCATGTGGATCTTCTTGTCCTTGGCGACGCGCTGGAAGTCGATGTGCTGCACGTGCCCCTTGTACGGATGCATGTTGAACGCGCGCAGCAGCACGTCCTCGGCCTTGCCTTCCAGCTTGAGGGACAGGATCGAGGCGTGGAATTTCTCGTTGGTGAGGTGCTGGTAGAGCTCCTTGTGGTTGAGCTCGATGTTCACCGCTTCACCGCTGCCGCCATAGACGATGCCCGGGACGTTGCCCGAGCGGCGGAGACGGCGGCTCGCACCCGTCCCTTGCGCCTCGCGCTTGCGCGCATTGATTTCGATTTTCATCGCAATACTCCTTCAGTTTCCGCCGTTTCCGCGACCAGACACCGGCGGGGTTGGAAAACTAATCGACTACTCTATGAACAACGAACTCACCGAATCTTCGGTGAATATCCTCAAAATCGTTTCCGCCAGGAGTCCCGCCACCGACAGGCTGCGGATCTTCTTGCAGGCAAGCGCATCGGCGCGCAGCGGGATGGTGTCGGTTACCACCAATTCGTCCATGTCCGAGGCGGCGATGCGCTTGACCGCGTCGCCCGAGAGCACCGCGTGCGTGCAGTAGGCCACGACCTTGACCGCGCCCTCCATCTTCAGCACCTCGGCCGCCTTGCACAGCGTGCCGGCGGTGTCCACCATGTCGTCCATGATCACGCAGGTGCGCCCCTTTACTTCGCCGATCACGTTCATCACTTCCGACACATTGGCCTTAGGTCGACGCTTGTCGATGATGGCCAGGTCCGACTCAAGCCGCTTGGCCAGCGCCCTCGCGCGCACCACGCCGCCGACATCTGGCGAAACCACGATCAGATTGTCGTAGCGCTGCTTCCAGACATCGCCCAGCAGCACCGGCGCGGCGTAGATGTTGTCCACCGGCACGTCGAAGAAGCCCTGGATCTGGTCGGCGTGCAGGTCCATCGTCAGCACGCGCGACACGCCTACCGAGGTGAGCATGTTCGCCACCACCTTGGCGCTGATGCCGACGCGGGCCGAGCGCGGGCGCCGGTCCTGGCGCGCGTAGCCGAAATAGGGAATCGCCGCCGACACGCGCGCGGCCGACGAGCGCTTGAGCGCATCGACCATCACCATCAGCTCCATCAGGTTGTCGTTGGTCGGCTGGCAGGTCGACTGCAGCACGAACACGTCCTTGCCGCGCACGTTCTCCATGATTTCGACCATCACTTCGCCATCGGAGAATTTGCCGACCACCGCGCGCCCTAGCGACAGGCCCAGGTGCTTGGCGACGTCCTGCGCCATGCGCGGATTGGCGTTGCCCGTGAATACCATCAGGCGGTCCATCGCGACGTGTGGGGCGAGCGGATTCATGAACCGATATTCACCGCAGAAATGGCTGGGGCGCTAGGATTCGAACCTAGGAATGCCGGAATCAAAATCCGGTGCCTTAGACCAGCTTGGCGACGCCCCATCCGAAAAACCTTTATTGAAAAGTACGGTCGTGCAGCGGGTGTTGCTCCAACCCCCGCGCGACGAAGCCCCGCATGGCCGTCGGCAGTTCCTTGTACAGCTTTTCCGCATCCGCTTGCCGGGAAAATTCGGCAAATACGCAGGCGCCGGACCCCGTCATGCGCGCCTGCGGGCTGCGTTGTCTCAGCCACGCGAGATGCTCCGCGATTTCGGGATATCGGCGCACCGCGCTGGCCTCGAGATCATTGCGGCCCTGCCCCGACAAAAAGGGCGGTATTTTGAGCGGTTTCGTATCCCGTGTCAACGAAGCGTGAGAGAAGATTTCTTTTGTTGAAACCGAGACTTGGGGCGTCAAAACCAGGTACCAGGCGGGCGCCAAATCGAGCGCCTGAAGACGCTCGCCAACCCCTTCGCCTAGCGCGTTGCGCCCGAACACGAAAACCGGCACGTCGGCACCCAGGCGCTCACCAAGTTTCATGACTTCCCCCTGCGCCAGATTCAGCCGCCAAAGCCGGTTCAACACCACCAGCACCGTGGCGGCATCCGAGGATCCGCCGCCCAAGCCACCGCCCACGGGCAGGTTCTTCTCGAGCGCAATGTCGCAACCCAGGGCAGTTCGGGATTCATCTTTCAATAATTTTGCAGCTTTCACGCACAGGTTTTCATTGCCAAAGGCGCCAGAAAACCGCACTTCGCCATCGTCCCGAACCGCGATGCCGACGCGATCACCACGATCGATCAGCCGGAACACCGTTTGCAGCTCGTGCATGCCGTCGGCGCGGCGCCCGAGCACGTGGAGGAACAGGTTCAGTTTTGCCGGCGCGGGATACCAGTCCGGCGCGCGCGCTATTTCCACTCTGAAATCGCCAACCGCAGTTCCACGCCCGGAAAGCTCAGCTTCAGGCGCGCTGGCAGGCTGCCCTGGTATTCCTGATACTCGACGCGCCAGCCCGCTTGCTCCAGCTCGGCGAGCCGGCCCTCAGCGTCGGTACGCCGCTGCGTCGGCGCGGGCGCCGGGCCCGGCGCGGGCCGGCCGCGCACCCAGTCGGCCAGGCCCAGCAGCGGCAGGCGGAACCCGAGCACCTGCTCGGTGAGCGATTCGGCGTCCGCTGCCTTGAATTCGCGCCCGTCCTGGGTCGTCAGGACAACTTCGTCGCCGCTACGGACGATGCGCGCCAGGCCTTGCCCGAGAGGCGAGGTCAGCAGCATTTCATCGGCGCGCGCGCCGTGCCGCCAGGAGATGTTGCCGCTGCCGGCGTCGTCGCGGTAGCGCACCGCAATGCGGCCGGAGAGCTCGAACTCGGCGTCGGCTGCGGGAAACAGGAATTCCGGCGTGGCGCAGGCCGCGAGGAACAGCAGCGCGGCAGCGGCGCAGAGACTCCTCACGGCGCTAGGGACTGAAACGCTTGAGCGTTTTTTGAAGGGATTCGTTTTCCGGACTGGCCTTGAGCGCTTCCTGCCAGATGCGGCGCGCTTCGTCGCGCTCGCCGAGCGCCCAGAGGACCTCGCCGAGGTGCGCACCGATCTCGCCATCCGGGCGCCCGCCCCAGGCACGCCGCAGCTGGAGCGCGGCGCCCTTCAGGTCGCCCATGCGGTAAAGCACCCAACCCATCGAGTCGACGATGAAAAAGTCGTCCGGCGAGAGCTCGATCGCCTTTTCGATCAGCTGCTTCGCTTCCGGCAGGCGCAGATTGCGCTCGGCGAAGGAATAGCCGAGCGCGTTGTAAGCATGTGCGTGATCGGGCTTGATCTGGATCAGCCGCTTCAGGCTCGATTCCAGCACGTCGAAGCGGTCAGCCTTCTCCGCGGTCATCGCATAGTCGTAGAGCAGGTCCGGCTGGTCCGGACTTTTCGCCAGCGCCCCGCCGAGCAGGTCGAAGGCTTCCTTGTTCATGTTCGCCTCGCGCAGCAGCTGCGATTCCGCCACCAGCAGCTGCGCCTGCTGATCGCCCTGCACCGCGCCGCCGCGCAGGAGGGCGCGCGCCTCCTCCAGCCTGCCCTGCTTGGCGATCGCGTTCGCGGTGCGGATGCGAGCCGGCAGCGCGTACTCCCCGCGCTGGATCGTCTTGTACCACTCGATCGCTCTCGGCCAGTCCTTCTGCTCGTCGGCGATCTGGCCGAGCGTGTAGCGCACCGCGTCCGGGTCGCGGTAGTTCAGTTCCAGCAGACGCTTCATGCTGGCTTCGGCAATCGCATATTCCTTGGCCTGGACCGCAAGCAGGCCAACCGCGTACAGCGCATCGGCATCCTTGTCGAAGCGCTTGGCGAGAATTTCAAACTGGTTGCGTGCTTCCGCATTGCGCTTGTCCATCACCAACACGCGCGCGTAGTTAAGCCGCACGTCGCGCGCATCGGGGTATTTATCGAGGAATGCGGCAAGCCGCTTGGCGGCCTCGGCCGGCGAGCGCCGCTGCAGCAACTGGGCCTCGTACACCGCGGCAATCTCCCAGTCCGGTTTGAGCGCTGCCGCGCGGCGGACTTCATCGAGCGCCCGCGCCTCGTCGTTCGCCGCCGCCGCCGCCTGCGCCACCGCGAAATGCGCCTGCGGCAGCGCCGGATAGCGCTCTGCGAGCTTTCTCACCAGGCGCAGATTGGCGGCAGCATCGGGGCTGTTGGCGAGCAGACGGCCCAGCTGCATGAAACCGTTGGCCGCGGCGCTGTCGCTGCTGGCGAACAATTTCGCCAGATAGGGATCGATCTCGTCCACGCGCTTGGCGCCCACCAACAGCACCACCACCGTTTGCAGCGCTTGCAGGGAAGCCGGATCGATGTCCTGCCAGACGCGCGCCGCATCCAGCGCTAGCTCCGGCATGCGCGCGAAATTGGCGAGTTCAACGGCACGGCGCGCGACGCGCGGGTCGCGCGTGCGCTTGGCCAGATCCAGGTAGGTCTGCGCCGCGAATCCCGCGCTGCCGCGCTGCTGGGCGATTTCGCCGAGCAGGAAGTCGTACAGCATCGGCGCGGTCAGCTCCTGCAGCGGCAGATTGGCAGCCGGCTTGAGCGCCGGTGCGACTATCGCCGGCGGTGCGTCGTCATCATCGTCATCATCAGGATCCTGCGGCTGCTGCGCATGCGCGCCGCCGAGCAAGGTTCCTGCAAGGAAAAGCACGGCGGCAAGGGACGCGCGAAGACGGAATTGGGAGGGCATGGCGCAGGCAGTGTAGGTATATTCGGTGCGACGCACAAGACGATTCACGACGGACAATCCGCGACGACGCCAGCGCAATGCCTGAACTTCCCGAAGTCGAAGTCACCCGCCTGGGAATCGAGCCCTATGTGGTCGGGCGCACAGTCATGTCGGTTACGGTGCGGGAGCCGCGCCTGCGCTGGCCTGTGCCGGAGGTGGTGCGCGGACTCGCCGGCCGCGTGGTGCGCGCAGTGAGGCGGCGCGGCAAGTACCTGTTGCTCGACTGCGTCGACGGGCACCTGATCCTGCACCTCGGCATGTCGGGCAGCCTCAGGCTGGTCGCTGCGGGGACTCAGCCGGGCAAGCATGATCATTTCGACCTCGCAATCGGCGAAAAGATCCTGCGATTGCGCGACCCAAGGCGCTTCGGCGCCGTCCTCTGGACCTTGCTGCCGCCGGAACAGCACCCGTTGATCCGGCATCTTGGCGTGGAGCCGTTGTCGCGGGCGCTGGACGGCCGCCGGCTGCATGCGCTCACGCGCAGCAGCCGCGTGCGCATCAAGCCGTTTCTGATGGACGGCCATCGCATCGTCGGCGTCGGCAACATCTACGCATCCGAAAGCCTGTTTCTGGCCGGCATCGATCCGCGCAAAGCCGCCGGCAGCCTGTCAGTGGAGCGCAGCGCGCGTCTCTCCGCGGCAATCAAGCGCACGCTGCGCACCGCGATCCGCGCGGGCGGCTCTTCGTTGCGCGATTTCGTCGGCAGCGACGGCGCGCAAGGCTATTTCCAGCGGCGCGCCTGGGTCTATGACCGCGCCGGAAAGGAATGCCGGCGCTGCGGGGGAAAAATAAAGCGGATCGTGCAGGGCCAACGGGCGACTTACTTTTGCCCGAAGTGCCAGCGCTAGCCCCCGAGCGATTTCACTTTCGCCGCGAGTTTCGCGCGCACCGAGGGGTGCACGAACTTGGAAACGTCGCCGCCCAGCGTGGCGATTTCGCGCACCAGCGTCGCCGAAATGAACATGTGCTGCTCGCCCGGGGTCAGGAATATCGTCTCCATGTCCGGGTAGAGGTCGCGGTTCATGCCGGCCAGCTGGAATTCGTATTCGAAATCGGACACCGCGCGCAGGCCGCGCAGCACCACGCGCGCGTCCTGCTTGCGCACGAAATCGCTCAGCAGGCCGGTGAAACCGACCACGGTCAGGTTCTTCACGTCGGCGAGAACTTCCTTGGCGATGTCGATGCGCTCCTGCAGCGTGAAGAAAGTGCGCTTGGCGCGGCTGTCGGCGATGCCTAGCACCAGCGAGTCGAACAGCAGGCTCGCGCGCCGCACCAGGTCTTCATGGCCGCGCGTGAGTGGATCAAACGTCCCCGGATATACCGCTTTGATCATGGCCGTCCCATTGTAAAAGTTGGTAGCTCACCTGCCCCGCCCTCGCCCGCTTCAGTTCCATCCACGGCGGCGACACCGTGACTGGCGCATCCGACTCGACGTACACGCGCGCCAGCGGCCGCAGGCGCGGCAGCAGTTGGGCGAGGATCGCCGGCAGGGCATTCTGCCTGAACGGCGGGTCGAGGAACACCACATCGAATCCCGCCTGCTCTCGCGCGAGGTAGGCCTCAGCGTCGCCTGCGACTATCTCGACCTGGGAGGCACCGAGCGCTTCCTTGCTGCGCTCGAGCTCGGCCAGCGCGACGCGGTCCTTCTCCACCATCGCCACGCGCGCCGCGCCGCGCGACGCGGCCTCAAAGCCAAGCGCGCCGCTGCCTGCGAACAAGTCGAGGCAGGCCAGCCCGGCAAGGTCCTGGCCGAGCCAGTTGAACAAGGTTTCGCGCACTCGATCGGGCGTCGGCCGCAGTCCGGGACGCGACGGCACGCGCAGCACGCGGCTGCGGTATTTGCCGCCGACGATTCGCAAGGCGCGGGCGCTGCGAGTGCCTTTGTTAGAATGCATTCATCCATGTTAGCAGCGACTTCCTGGGCAGCGCGCCTCAAGGCGGGACTGGCGCGCACGCGCGAAGTCCTCAACGCCGACCTCGGCACGCTGCTCGACCGCCGCAAGATCGACGAGGCGCTGTTCGAGGAACTCGAATCCGCCCTGCTGTCGGCGGATTGCGGTGTCGAAGCGACGCGCGATCTGCTGCACGATCTGCGCGCCAGAGTGAAAAAGCAGCGCATCGAGGACGGCACCGCGCTGAAAGCCGCGCTCAAGGAAGCGATGCTCACGCGCCTCACGCCGCTCGAACGCAGGCTTGATGTCGGCAGGCACAAGCCCTGTGTGATCGTGGTGGCGGGTGTGAACGGCTCCGGAAAAACCACTTCCATTGGCAAGCTCGCCAAATACCTGCAGAGCGAGGGCCGCAAAGTCATGCTCGCCGCCGGCGACACTTTTCGCGCGGCCGCTCGCGAGCAGCTCGCCGCCTGGGGCGAGCGCAACGGCGTAACCGTGATCGGCCAGCAGGGCGGCGACCCGGGCGCGGTGGTGTTCGACGCCATCGGCGCGGCGCAGGCGCGCGGCATCGACGTGCTGATCGCCGATACCGCCGGCCGCCTGCCGACGCAGCTCCACCTGATGGAGGAAATCAAGAAGGTAAATCGGGTGATCGCCAAGGCAATGCCGGGGGCGCCGCACGAGACGCTGCTGGTCCTCGATGCCGGCACGGGGCAGAACGCGATTGCGCAGGTAAAGGCCTTCGACGATGCGCTTGGCCTGACGGGACTGATCCTTACCAAGCTCGATGGCAGCGCGAAGGGAGGGGTAATTCTAGGAATAGTAAAAGCCAAACCTGTCCCGCTTCTTTTCGTGGGAGTGGGCGAAGGAATCGACGACCTGCGCCCTTTCGTCGCTGCGGATTTCGTGGAGGCGCTGATTGATTAGCTTCTCCGCCGTCGCCAAGCGATATCCCGGCGGCCAGGAAGCGCTGAAGGACGTCAGCTTCAGCCTCGAACAGGGGGAGTTCGCGTTCATCGCCGGCCACTCCGGCGCCGGCAAGTCCACCCTGCTCAAGCTGATACCGGCGATCGAGCGGCCGAGCAGCGGTGCGGTGCTGGTGAACGGCCAGAACGTCGGCGCGCTCAAGCGCGCCGCGTTGCCGTACCTGCGCCGCAATCTGGGCCTGGTGTTTCAGGACCAGAAGCTGCTCTACGACCGCAGCGTGTTCGACAACGTGATGCTGCCGCTCGGTTTCGGCGAACTCAGCGGCCGCGAGGCCGGGCGCCGCGCCCGCGCCGCGCTGGAAAAAGTGGGGCTGCTCGCGCGTGAAAAGGCAAACCCGGTACAGCTCTCGGGAGGCGAGCAGCAGCGGCTGGCGATCGCGCGCGCGGTGGTGAACCGGCCCGCGGTGCTGATCGCCGACGAACCGACCGCCAATCTCGATGCGGACTCCGCCACCGCCGTCCTGGAGATTTTCGCCGCCTTCAATCAGGTCGGCGTCACCGTGCTGATCGCCACCCACGACGAGGCGCTGATCGGTCGTTTCGCCAAGAAAGTGCTGCGCCTGGCAAAGGGGAGCATTGCCGTATGAGAGCCTGGCTGCGCCAGCACAGGCAGGCGATGGCGGCGGCCTTCGGCAAGGTGGCCGCGCAGAAGGCGGCGGCCGCACTGAATGCATTGGTGATCGGCATCGCCCTGTCCCTGCCGGCGGGCGGCTACGCGTTGCTCGGCAGCTTGAGGGCCGCCACGGCAGGCGCATCGCTGGAGCCGCAGCTGTCGGTGTTCATGCGCGTCGATGCCAAGCGCGCCGACACCGACGCGCTTGGTGCGAAGCTGAAAACGGACGCCCGCCTGCGCGAGTCGCGTTTCGTGCCGCGCGAGCAGGCGCTGAAGGAATTGCAGGCAACCGAAGGCCTGGCGGAGGTAGTTGCGGCGCTCAACCGCAACCCTCTCCCCGACGCCTTCGTGCTGCGCCCCCGCTCGGCCGACGCCCCGGCGCTGGAAGCGCTCGCGCGAGACCTGCGCGGCCTGCCCGGCGTGGCCCAGGTCCAGGTGGATTCGGCCTGGGCGCGCCGGCTGGGCGCGCTCGCCGGCACCGCGCGCCTCGCCATCGCGCTGCTTGCGGCGCTGCTCGCCTTCGGCATGGTGGCGATCACCTTCAACACCATCCGGCTTCAGATCCTCACCCAGCGCGCCGAAATCGAGATCTCCAAGCTGATCGGCGCCACCGACGCCTTTATCCGGCGGCCATTTTTCTACCTGGGCGCGGTGCAGGGCCTGGCCGGCGGGCTGGTCGCGCTCGCCATCCTGTGGGGCAGCCTGGCGGCCCTTAACGTCGGGGTCGCGGAGCTCGCCGCGAGCTATGGCTCCGACTTCCGCCTGGGGTTTCTGATCCCTGGCGACGCCCTGGCGGTCCTGCTTTTCTCGGCCGGATTGGGTTGGTTCGGCGCCTATTTGTCAGTTAGTAAATACTTACTGGAAATAGAGCCAAAATAGCGTTTCTTCAGGATCGCCCTGGTTTGAACCTAGACGGGGATTAGCACTCTAAAAGCGGGAGTGCTAAAATTTTCCCAACCTAGGAGGCAAGTCATGCAAACCGCAATGGCCCTGCCGATGACGCTTCCGGCCCCGCTGTCCGCCGGCAGTATTGAAGCCTATATCCAGGCGGCGAACCGGGTGCCGATGCTCACCCCGGAGAAGGAACGCGCGCTCGCGCTGCGGCTGCGCGAGCACGATGATCTCGATGCGGCGCGCGAGCTGGTGCTTTCGCACCTTCGCCTGGTGGTTTCCGTCGCGCGCGGCTACCTGGGCTACGGCCTGGCCCATGCCGACCTGATCCAGGAAGGCAACATCGGCCTGATGAAGGCCGTGAAGCGCTTCGACCCGGCGCGCAACGTGCGCCTGGTGTCGTTCGCGATCCACTGGATCAAGGCCGAGATCCACGAGTACATCCTGCGCAACTGGCGGCTGGTGAAGGTCGCCACCACCAAGGCGCAACGCAAGCTGTTCTTCAACCTGCGCTCGATGAAGCGGGGCCTCGCGCCGCTGTCAGGGGAAGAGGTCGGCCGCATCGCCGCGGAACTGAAGGTCAAGCCTGAAGAAGTAACCGAGATGGAAACCCGCCTCGGCGGGCGCGATCTCGCCTTCGAGGCCGACGACAGCGATGACAGCGAAGAGAAGGCCTATGCGCCGGTGCACTACCTCAGCGCCGATCCGGAGGCTGAGCCCTCGCGCTTTCTCGAGACCGAGGAAAACGAACGACTGAAAACGGCCGGCCTGCAGCAGGCGCTGGCGGCGCTCGATCCGCGCAGCCGGCGCATCGTCGAAACGCGCTGGCTGAAGGAAAAGGATGCCGCCACGCTGCACGACCTGGCGGCGGAATTCAAGGTTTCGGCGGAGCGCATCCGCCAGCTGGAAGCGAAGGCGCTGGAAAAGATGAAAAAGGTAATGCAGCAATCCGCCGGCGCGCAGCGTGCGCTGCCGGCGCCGGCCGCCTAAGACCTAGGTTTTTTCCTTCAGCAGCGCGCGCAGGTCGTCGGCGAGATCCTGCGCGATGCGGTCGTGGCGCACGAAGAGGCGGAGCTGCCCCTTCGCATCGAACACGTAGCTCTGCGCGCTATGATCGACGGTATACGCGCCGGGCGCGCTGCCCGGCCGTTGCTCATAGAAAATTTTGAACTCCTTGGCCGCGCGCTGCGTCGCCGCTGCATCGCCAGATAGTCCAAGGAAAGCCGGATCGAAAGCCGGCACGTACTTCGACAGAATTTCGGGCGTGTCGCGCTCCGGATCCACTGTCACGAACAGCACCTGCACGCGCGCCGCGTCCGCCCCGAGTTTCTTCATTACCGCCGCCATGTCGGCGAGCGTGGTTGGGCAGATGTCGGGACAGTGCGTATAGCCGAAAAAGAGCACCACCACCTTGCCGCGAAAATCGGCGAGCGTGCGCGGCTTGCCGTCGTGGCCGGTGAGCGAAAGCTCCTTGCCGAAGTCGGCGCCGGTGATGTCGGTGCTGCGGAACTTGGGCGCGTCCGGACTGCAGGCGGCAAGGACTGCCGCCAGCAGTAGAAGACTAAAACGCCAGAAAGTGGTCGACAAGCAGCGCGGCGAACAGCGCAGAGAGATACACGATCGAATAACGGAAGCAGCTGCGCGCCAGCTTGTCGCTGTACGACACATAAATGCGCACCGCGTAGCCGATGTAAACCAGACCGAGCGCTATTGCGGCGGCGAGATACAGCCAGCCACTCATGCGCACCACGTACGGCAGCAGCGAAGCCCCGAACAGGATCAGCGTGTAGAGCAGCACCTGCAGGCGGGTGTAGTCCCTGCCGTGGGTGACCGGCAGCATCGGCACGCCCGCCTTCGCGTACTCCTCGGTGCGGTAGAGCGCCAGCGCCCAGAAGTGCGGCGGCGTCCAGGCAAAAATTATCAGGAACAGCAGCAGCGCTTCGGTACCCACCTGCCCGGTGACCGCGGCCCAGCCGAGCACCGGGGGCATCGCGCCCGAGGCGCCGCCAATGACGATGTTCTGCGGCGTGAGCGGCTTCAGGATCACGGTATAGACGACCGCGTAGCCGACAAAGGTGGCGAGGGTCAGCCACATGGTCAACTCGTTGACGAAATGCGCGAGCAGCCACAAGCCGAAACCGCCGACCGCGCCGGCGAAAACCACCGTTTCCAGCGCCGTCAGTTCGCCGCGCGGCAAGGGCCGCCAGCTGGTGCGCCGCATGCGTGCGTCGATTTTCTGCTCCACCAGGCAGTTGATTGCCGCCGCCGCGCCTGCAACCAGCGCGATGCCGGCTGTGGCCGCGAACAGGATCTGCAGCGGCACCATGCCGGGCGTGGCAAGCAGCATGCCGATCACCGCGGTGAACACGATCAGCGACACCACGCGCGGCTTGGTGAGCGCGAGGAATGAGCGTGCCCGGTCGAGCCAGGTGCGGGAAACGGCTTCGCGAAGAAGTTCGGAACTCAAAGTGGGTGGATTTTATCAGCCAAAGCTGGAAGCCCGGAGCAGGCGTTGCAGGTCCTTGATCACGCGCGCGGGATCAGCATCGCGCGGAAAGCGCATCATCAGGTTGCCGAGCGGATCGACGAGGTAGAGATGGTCCGTCACGGAGCGTTCAGCGGGAAAAGCGCCATTGGCGGCGTCTATGCCGGCGCGCGGCGCGACCACCGTGCCCTCGATCGCCTTCAGCAGTTCGGGGCCGGGCTGCGCTTTGTCGGTGAGCAACCACAGCCGTGCCACGCGCTGCATTTCCTTGCCCTGCGCGCGCCGTACCTGGCGCATGAAGTAGAGCTTGCGCTCGCAGCCGGCGTCGCAGGCGCCGCCGTCGAACTGCACCAGCACCCACTTCCCTTTCAGTTCTCCGGCGGCCGGCAATGCCACCGGCAGCGGCCGCAGCAGCGTGCCGTAGTTGCCTGACGTTCCCGGCGTGAGATCGAGCCACCACAGCAGGAAGCTCGCACCGACCGGCAGCGCGAAGAACAGCGCGAGCAGCGCCAGTTTCATGCGCCCGTGCTTCACGGGATTGCCAGGACTATGCACGCTTGAGATTCAATGCGATGAGCAGGACGAGGGAGAGTACCGCAAGCGAGTACCACTGCAGCGCATAACTCTCGTGCATTTCGACGCCATTACCGGCGCGCGGCCAATCGCGCAGCAGGCCATCGTCGATTTCGGAATGCTGTTCGAGGAACCAGGGTTCGAGCGCGAGCCCGGACCAGGCGGAAAACCGTTCCAGGGTCACGTTCTGCCAGACCTTGCTCTCCAGTTTTTCCGCCGTCGGTGCAAAAGCCTGTGGCAGTCGCTGCAGGCGCACGCCGGAAAGCACGATCTCCCCGACCGGCGTGCGGATTTCCGGCAGCTGGTCGCGGCTCGCGCCCAATGCCACCCAGCCGCGATCGACCAGCACCTGCTTGCCGCCGGTAAGCCGCAACGGCTGCACGATTTCGTAGCCGGGCCTGCCGCGGCGGATCTTGTTATCGAGGAATACGGTGTGCTTCGGATCGAACTCGCCGCGCAGCGAGGCCCGCTCCACCGCCGCGCCGGCCGCGCGCTTCTGTGCGGCACGATCCGATTGCCAGTTGCCGAGCGCGATACCGGCGGCGCAGCCCGCCGCAGCGAGCGCAAGCGCCCAGGGGCGAGGGCGGAAAGAGTATCCTGCGGGCATGCGTTACGTCGCGATCGCCATGCTGGTGATGATCCTCGCCAGCCTCGCCTGGGCACTGGTATTCATCACCAAGGGGCGCGACGATCCGAAGCGGATGGCGAAAGCGTTGACCGTCCGGATCACCTTGTCGGTCGGCCTGTTCCTGATGCTGATGGCCGGGTACTACTTCGGCCTAATACCGGGACGGCTCTAAAGCCAGTAGACAAAAATAAACAGTCCCAGCCAGACCACGTCCACGAAGTGCCAGTACCAGGCCACGCCCTCGAAGGCAAAGTGGTGTTCGGGCTTGAAGTGGCCCGACAGGCAGCGGAACCAGATCACCGTCAGCATGATGGCGCCGCAGGTGACATGGAAACCGTGGAAGCCGGTCAGCATGAAGAAGGTCGTGCCGTAGCTGCCGGTAGTGAGCTTCAGGTTCAGTTCCGAATATGCGTGCGAGTACTCGATTGCCTGGCATATCAGGAACGTCACGCCCAGCAGGATGGTGAGTCCCTGCCAGAGGAGCAGCTTGCCGCGATTGTTGGCGATGAGGGCCCAGTGCGCCAGGGTGATGGTCACCCCCGAGGACAGCAGCAGCACCGTATTCAAGGCCGGCAGTCCCCACGCCCCCATCGGCGTGAATTTCTCCTCGAAACCCGGGCCAGCCGAGGGCCAGTGGCTGGTGAAGCCGGGCCACAGGTAGGTATTGTGGTCGAGGCTGGCGAGATCCGGCACCGATATCACGCGCGCCCAGAACAGGGCGCCGAAAAAGCCGGCGAAGAACATCACCTCGGAGAATATGAACCAGCTCATGCCCCAGCGGAAGGAGAGGTCTTCCCAGCGGCCGTACTTGCCGCCCTCGGATTCGCGGATCACGTCGCCGAACCAGCGGAACATCATATACAGCATGACCATCAGGCCGAACGCCATGCCGACCCAGCCGGCACTCGTGCCGTTCATCACAAACACGCCGCCGAGGATGATGCAGAAAAGCGAGAACGAGCCCATGATCGGCCAGGGCATCGGCTGCGGGACAAAGTAGTGCGCCTGCCGGGTAGCTGGGGATGGGGCGGATCCGTGTGCCATTTCTCTCTCCCTGGGCCTAGCTCAACACGATCTTCACGATCGTGAGCAACGTGAATATGAACAATAAAGACTCGCGAACGGCCGACTCCATCAGCTCTTCCCTGCGACTTCGAAGAAGGTGTAGGACAGCGTGACGGTGTTGATTTCCGCGGGCAGGGTGGCGTCCAGCACGAAGCTGACCCGCATGCGGCGCGTCTCGCCCGCGGCCAGGGTCTGCTGCGTGAAGCAGAAGCATTCGAGCTTGCGGATGAACTGCCCGGCGTAGGCCGGTCCGTAGCTGACGACCGCCTGGCCGGTCATCGCCGATCCGCGCACGTTAGCCACTTCGTATTCGATGTTCACCAGTTCGCCGGGATGCACTTCGAGGTGCCGCACCACGGGCTGGAAGCGCCAGGGCATGCCGTGCGCGTTGGCGTCGAGTTCGATGGTCACCATGCGCGTGAAATCCACCTGCGTGTTGGCCGGCAGCTCGCTGCGCTCGACCATCGAATTCACGCCCAGCGCGCGGCAAATATGGTCGTAGAACGGCACCAGCGCGAAACCGAAGCCGAACATCAGTACCGCGACGATCGACAACCGCGTCAGCATGCGGTTGTTGTCGAGGGTGCGCTGGGCCGTCACAGCTTAATGAACCAGTACTTGGCGATGATGAGGACGAAGGTCGTCATGGCGACCGCCCCCAGCAGCAAAGCCGTTTTGAGGTTGCGGCTCAAGCGGATCTATTTGATCACCGGCGGCGTTTCGAACGAGTGGTACGGCGCCGGCGACGGCAGGTGCGTCCACTCCAGAGAATCCGCGCCTTCCCAGGCCCGATCCGGCGCTTTCTCGCCGCTGCGGATGGCCTTCAGGATCAGGTACAGGAACAGCAGCTGCGTCAGGCCGAAGCCGAAGGCGCCGATCGAGCTGATCTTGTTCCAGGTCTCGAAAATCAG
>JANXUV010000189.1 GCA_025356085.1 Betaproteobacteria bacterium | reverse complement strand
CGGTGATCAAGGTGAGCGGCGCCTGCACGCTGTCGCTGAAACCGTATCCCTTCCCCGATATCTGGGAGCCGCTCGCGCGCGTGTTCGATGCCTGGGGATTGAATCGCTGCCTGTGGGGCACCGACTGGACGCGCGCCTTCGCCGTGGTCAACTACGAGCAGGCCGTCGAGCCGTTCCGGCTGACCGAGCGCCTGAGCAGGGATGAAAAAGCGATGCTGATGGGCGGCGCCTGCGCCCGGGCCTATGGCTGGTCGCCGAAGAAAGGCCGGCCCTAGTCAGCCTTGATGCCGGCGAACTTGATCACCCTTGCCCACTTTTCCACGGCTTCGGCGATGATCGCCCCGAATTCCGCGGGCGAGCCCCCGAGCACGGTGCCGCCCAGCTCGACGATACGCGCCTGGACTTTGCCATCGGCGAGGCCGGCGTTGGCCTCCTTGTTCAGCCTGGCGATGATCTCGGCCGGAGTGTTCCTCGGCGCGCCGATGCCCGCAAAACCGCTCGCCTCATAGCCGGGCACGAATTCTCCCACTGCCGGCACGTCCGGCAATACGTCCAGACGGGACGCGGTCGTTACCGCCAGAGCGCGCAGCTTGCCGGCCTTGATGTGTTGCATCGATTCCGACACGGGAGCGAAAACCACCTGCACGTGGCCGGCGATCAGATCGGTGACCGCGGGCGCGCCGCCCTTGTACGGGACGTGGACCAGATTCAGCCCTGTCATCATCTTGAAGAGTTCGCAGGCAATGTTTTGCGGGGTGCCCTGGCCCGCCGAGCCGTAATTGATCTTGCCGGGGTTGGCCCTGGCATAGGCGATGAACTCAGGGACCGTCGCGGCGGGGACCGACGGATGCACCACGACGGCGTAGGACAGCCGCGCGGCGCAGATGACCGGCGCGATGTCGCGGACGAAGTCGAAACTGAGATTGGTGTAGAGCGCGGCATTGATCGCATGCGGGGTCACGACTTGCAGCAGCGTGTAGCCGTCCGCGGGCGCCCTGGCGACCGCCTCGGTGCCGATGTTGCCGCTGGCGCCGGCGCGGTTCTCGACGATGAATTGCTGGCCGAGATGATCCGACAGCCATTGACCCATCAAGCGCGCCTGGATGTCGGTGGCCCCGCCGGCGGGAAAGCCGACGACGATGCGCACCGGCCGTGACGGGTAGGCTTGCGCAACCTGAGCCACGGCGATGCGGGCCATGGCCGGCAAGGCAGCGGCGCCCACGGCCAGGCGCAGGAATGTGCGGCGGGGAAAATTCATGATGCTCCCTCCAGGGGTGCGGGCGCGAATGGATTATCCTATCCGTAGACTGCCCTCAACCCCAAGACATGGAGGCCTGCTGTCCCGCGCGGCGACCAAGCTCTGATTCAGGCGGACCACCGCAGGCGAACCCGGCCGATCGCCATCGTCACCGCCGCCTGCGTCGGCTCGACCACCGGGATGCCCAGCTCGTCCTGCAGCGGCTTGCGGTAGCGCGCCATGCCGGCGCAGCCCATGATCACCACGTCGGCGCCGTGCGTGTCGCGCAGGGCCTTGCCGACCTGCGCCATGCGGGTGAAGGTTTTTTTCTCGTCAGAAAGCTCGACCACCTTCAGACCCACCGGCAGTTCCCCGGCCAGCCGATCCGCGACACCCATCGCACCCACGTAGCGCAAATGGCGCGGGATGGATTGCTCGAGGATGGCGATGACGCCGAACTTCTGCCCCAGCGTGAGCGCGGTGAGGATGCCGCACTCGGAAATGCCGAGCACTGGCTTCTTCGTCGCTTCGCGAATCGAGTGCAGGCCCGGGTCGCTGTAGCAGGCGATCACGAAAGCCGAATACTGCTTTTCTTTTTGTTTCATTAATTTCAGCATGGGTGCGACCACGCCATCCACATGCTGCTGGCATTCGATTCCCGGCGGCCCTTCCTTGAGCGTCACGCAGTCGATTGCCGGGCCGCCCGCCATGCGCAGCGGCGCGCAGGCCTCGTCGATGCCGCGCGTCACCAGATCGGTGCAGTTGGGATTGATGACGAGGATGCGATCTGCCATGCATGGATACTACCGTTTCCGATGGATTTACCGCACAATGACCGGAGAAATCACCCACCGGAGCCCACCGATGTTTCATCGCCTCGTAGTCCTCGTCTCGCTGCTGCTGGCGGGTTCCGCCTTCGCCCAACCCCTGCCGCCGCTGCGCACCGGCGTGGACGGCACCTTTGCCCCGCACGCCATGCCGAAACTGGGCGGCGGCATCGAGGGCTTCCAGATCGACCTCTTCACCGAGGTGGCGAAGCGCATGAAGCGCGAGATCACCATCGACAGCGTGAGCTTTTCCACCCTGATCCCCGGCATGATGTCCGGCCGCTACGACTTCATCGCCGCGCCCACCACGGTCACCAAGGAGCGCGCCGAGAGCATGCTCTTCACCGCCGGCTACCTGTGGACCGCCTACCAGTTCGGCATCAAGAAGGGATCCGCGCCGATCAAGGGCTGGGCCGATCTCAAAGGCAAGGTCGTCTCCGTAAATAAAGGCACGCCCTACGAGACGCTGAGCAAGGCCGAGGGCGAGAAGAACGGCTTCACCGTGCAGGCCTACGACACCCAGCCGGACGCCACGCAGGCGGTGCTCTCGGGCCGCGCTTACGCCACGCTCGGCGGCAACACCACCATCGTCTACGCCGCCAGCAAGAATCCGGACTTCGTCGCCGACCTCGAGCTCACCACCACGCGCGCGCACTGGGCGGCGCCGTTTCCCAAGACCAACGAGGCGCTGCGCAACCAGGTGCAGGACGTGATGAGCTGCATGAAGCGGGACGGCACCATCGCCAAGATGTCGGAGAAATGGTTCGGCAAGCCGCCGGCCGCCGACGCGCTCGAGCGCGTCATCACGCCGGGCTACGGCGTGCCCGGCATGCCAGGCTACGACCCGACACCGCATGAGCTGAAGTGCGGCTGATGTGCCGATTGTCGAAGCACGAGGTATTCACAAGCACTTCGGCGCGCTGCATGTCCTGAAGGGCGTCGACCTGGTGCTCGCCGAGCGCGAGCTGGTGTTCGTCATCGGCCCCTCGGGTTCGGGCAAGTCCACGCT
>JANXUV010000170.1 GCA_025356085.1 Betaproteobacteria bacterium | reverse complement strand
GCTGTCGCGCTACCGCGGCATCTTCTTCGCCATGCTGACGCTGGCGCTGTCGATGGTCTTCTATGGCGTGCTGGTGAAGATGGAGGCGCTGGGCGGCTCGGACGGTTTCAACATGAAGCGCCCGACGCTGCTCGGCATGAGCATCGC
The DNA here is from genome assembly GCA_025356085.1 of Betaproteobacteria bacterium. Classification (GTDB taxonomy): domain Bacteria; phylum Pseudomonadota; class Gammaproteobacteria; order Burkholderiales; family SG8-39; genus RBG-16-66-20. The sequence continues at coordinate 4,550 of JANXUV010000170.1, read as the reverse complement.
GGACGCCTGGTCGGGCTACGTGCTGTATGCGATCGCCGTCGTCGTCACCGGAGCCCTTGCGATCCTGGCGCGCATCTACTTCGACTCCTCGCGCGGGCTGGTGTCGCTGGCGATCCGCGAGAACGAGCTGCGGGTGGAGTACCTGGGCGCCTCGGTCACGCGGGTGATGGGGGCCAATTTCATCCTCGCCGCTTTTCTCGGCGGCGCGGGCGGCGCGCTGGCGATCATGGCGCTCGGCCACATCGAACCCAATTTCAGCTACTGGACCACCTCGGGCGAGTTCGTGTTCGTCGCCATCCTGGCCGGGCACTACAGCGTGATCGCGGCCTTTGCCGCTTCCCTGATCCTCGAGCTGGTGCGCTCCTTTTCGAGCTCCTACTTTCCGAACACCTGGCAGATGGCCTTGGGAATATTTCTTTTGGTGGTGATTCGCTTTTTTCCTCGTGGTTTGGGTTCGTTACTTAAAAAATGATTCTGGCCGCAAAATCCCTGTCCAAACACTTTGACGGCGTCGTCGCCGCCGAGAACGTCACGATCGAGATCGGGGCGGGCGAGCGCGTGGGGCTGATCGGCAGCAACGGCGCGGGCAAGACCACCTTCGTCAACATGATCACCGGCTACCTCAAGCCCGACGCGGGTGCGATCGAGCTGGAGGGCACCGACATCACCGCGCTCGGGCCGCGCGAGATCGAGCGGCTGGGCGTGGCGCGCTCATTCCAGATCCCGCAGCTTTGCGCGGAAATGAGCGTGCTCGACAACATGATCGTCGCCGGAGCCTGCGGAGACGAGGCGCTGTCGTTCTGGCAGCCTGCCCATACCGAGGCAGCGCGCGGGCGAGCACTTGCGCTGCTGGAGCGATTTGCATTGACCCCGCACGCCGAGCGCCGCGTCGCCGAGCTGCCGGGCGGGGTGCGCAAGCTGCTCGACATCGCCATGTCGCTCACGCGCCGGCCGCGCCTGCTGCTGCTGGACGAGCCCACCAGCGGCGTTAGCGTGGACGAGAAATTTCCGATGATGGAAACAGTGATGAACGCGCTGGGCAGCGAAGCCACCACGGTTCTATTCGTCGAGCATGACATGGAGATCGTCAACCGCTACGCGAGCCGGGTAGTGGCCTTCTATAGTGGACGCATTCTGGCCGACGGCGCGCCGGCCACGGTTCTGGCCGATGCCGAGGTGCGGCGGCACGTCACCGGGGGCCGGGGCTGATGCTGAAGATCGAATCCGTTCACGTCACCATCGCCTCGGTGCAGGCTCTGCGCGGCTTCTCGCTGGACGTGGCGGCCGGCAGCATGGTGAGCCTGGCCGGGCGCAACGGCGCGGGCAAGACCAGCCTGATGCGCACCGTGATGGGCCACCTGCCAGCCAGCAGCGGCACGCTCAGTTTCGACGGCGTGGACCTCGCGCGCCTGCCGCGCCACGCGCGCGCGGGCCTCGGCATCGGCTACCTGCCGGAAGATCGCGGCCTGGTGCCCGAACTGACGGTGGAAGAGAATATCCTCGTGCCCGTCTGGGTTTCGAAATCTTTGAAAGTAAAAGAAAGATTGAATCTTGTTTATGAAGTCCTTCCGGAACTGCACGCCATCCGCGACCGCCGCGCGCTGCTGCTGTCGGGCGGCCAGCAGAAAATGGCGGCGCTGGCGCGCGCGCTGGCCGTCGGCACGCGCCTGCTGCTGCTGGATGAACCCTTCGAAGGCCTCGCCCCCGCGCTCTCGCAGCGCCTCTCCGAGGTCGTCGGCGCCCTGCGCGGCACCAACCTCGCGGTGCTGATGTCGCAATCCGACCTGAACCACTCCCAGTCGCTGGTCGACCGCGAAGTGGTGATCGAGCGCGGGGCGAATGCTGCTCAGTAGTGATTCCGGCGCCACGTTTTCCTCCTGCCGCCGCTGGCGCTACCTGCTGTGGCGGCGCTGGGATGAGAAGAAGCCTATCGCCAATTTCCTGATGCTCAACCCGAGCACGGCGGACGAGGTGAAGCTCGATCCGACCTGCTCGCGCGCACGCGATTACGCCGAGCGCTGGGGCTATGGGGCGCTGATCGTCACCAATGTATTTGGCTGGAGAGCCACCGATCCCAACGCGATGAAGGCGGTCAAGGATCCGGTGGGGCCCGGCAACGACGATGCGATCGTGCGCGCGGCGAAGGAATCGGCAATCGTGGTGTGCGCCTGGGGAAACCATGGCGCGCATCTGGAGCGCTCGTCGCGGATAAGGGCTTTACTGAAAGATCACGAACTTCACGCGCTTCGCGTGAACGCCAACGGCGAACCCGCGCACCCACTTTACCTGCCGGGCAATCTCAAGCCGACGGCTTGGGAGGGTCCTTCGGGACCATGACGCTGTCGTGATACTGCTTCGGCTTGCGGCTGTGCACGAAGCCGACCACGCCGCGGAACGCGAGGCCGACCAGGATCAGCGCGCACACGCCGGCGGCGATTTGTTCCCAGAGCTCATCCGGCGTATCGAGGAGCAGCGGCGCCGCGATCAGCGCGGCCAGCGCGAGGAAAGCCTGGATGATGTAGCGCATCAACCGACCCCGAGCAGCTCCACTTCAAAGATCAGCGTGGCGTTGGGCGGGATGGCGCCGCCGGCGCCGCGCGCGCCGTAGCCGAGCTCGGGCGGAATCGTCAGCGTGCGCGTGCCGCCGATTTTCATGCCCTGGACGCCTTCATCCCAACCCTTGATGACGTGGCCGGCGGCGAGCGGAAAAACGAACGGGTCGCCCCGGTCCTTGCTGGAATCGAATTTCTTGCCGCGCTCGCCGCCGTAAAACAGCCAGCCGGTGTAGTGGACGGTGACGCTCTGGCCGGCGACGGCGGCTTTGCCGGTGCCGACGACCACGTCCTTGATGATCAGGCCGCTGGCGGTGGTGGTGGCAGGCATGGACGCTTTCCTAGGCTCGAAAGCGTCATTTTAGCCTGCCCCTTCGATGCCCCGTTACTTCATAAGCGAGCGCCACGCATGTAAGACGGCCCCATTGGCGTCGCGCCACAGCGACAGCACTCCATCGAAGGACTTGTCCATCGATTCGGCCATCGCAAAGTAGGGAATGTATCGGATGCGCACCGAGGGGTGCATAGAGTTGAGACTGTCCTGCCAGAAGCCTGAGGATTTTTTCATGTCTCCACACTAAGCTCAGGGGCGATGTGCGACAAACGATCAAATCTCATGATTTGCATGAGGAAATGTGCGTGAACTCTTTCACGATCCCGCAACCTTGATTCCCATCGTTTTGCCCTCATCTACCTCATCAGACGCAATCCCCCTGGAGAAACCGTGGATTTCTGGCGCAGGAAAAAAGAAGAAGCCGTCGAAGCCGCAGGCGAAGAGCGGGGCAGCCGTTCGACGGCGCTCGCCGTGCGCCCCATTCCCGAAGACGCGCTGATTCTGATCCCGCTGCGCAATGCGGTGCTGTTCCCGGCCGTGATTTCGCCTATTACGATCGGCCGCTCTTCGTCGGTTGCCGCGGCCAGTGAAGCCGCGCGCAACAGCCTGAAGGTCGGCTTCGTCCTGCAGCGCGATCCGCAGACCGACAGCATCGGCCCCAAAGACCTCTATCGCGTGGGCACCGCGGGCCAGGTGGTCCGCTATGGCGGCCAGGCGGGCGGCGCCAACCATCTCATGGTGCAGGGAGAAAAGCGCTTCCGCGTCATCGAGTACCTGGAAGGCTGGCCGTTCCTGGTCGCCAGCGTCGCCTGGATTCCCGAGGCGACCGGCACGGGCGCGGACATCGAGGCGCGCTTCCACCAGTTGAAGGCGCAGGCGGCCGAAGCCATCACGCTGCTGCCGAACGCGCCCGATGAGCTCGCCGAAGTGGTTCGCGCGATCGAGGCGCCCGGCCAGCTTGCCGACATGGTCGCCAACCTGCTCGACATCAGCAAGGAAGAGAAGCAGGATCTGCTCGAGACCTTCGAGCTGGTCACGCGCCTGGACAAGGTGCTGGCGTTCCTCGCAAAGCGCGTGGAAGTCATGCGCCTGTCGAAGGAGATCGGCGACAAGACGCGCAAGGAGTTCGACACCCGCCAGCGCGAGCACGTGCTGCGCGAGCAGATGCGCCAGATCCAGAAGGAGCTGGGCGACGACGAAGACACCGCGGGCGAGACCGAGGACCTGAAAAAGGCCATCGACGAGGCGGGCTTTCCCGAGGACGTGCTCAAGCAGGTGAAGAAGGAGTTCAAGCGCCTGTCGCGCATGGGCGAGCAGTCGGGTGAGTCTTCGATGCTCAGGACCTGGCTCGAGTGGATGACCGAACTTCCCTGGAAGCTTTCAGTGCCGAAGGATTTGAATATCCAGGAAGCCAGGGCCATCCTGGACGACGATCATTTCGGCCTGGAGAAGGTGAAGCGCCGGATCCTCGAGTACCTGGCGGTGCGCAAGCTCAACCCCGAGGGCAAGAGCCCGATCCTGTGCTTCGTCGGCCCGCCCGGCGTGGGCAAGACCTCGCTCGGCCAGTCGATCGCGCGCGCGACGGACAGGAAGTTCCAGCGCGTGGCGCTGGGCGGCACGCACGACGAGGCCGAGATCCGCGGCCACCGGCGCACCTACATCGG
>JANXUV010000168.1 GCA_025356085.1 Betaproteobacteria bacterium | reverse complement strand
CGATGAAATCTAACACTGGATGGAGAGACATTATGCAAGACGTGCCACCGAGCCGTATCATCACACCAGATGCGGCACAACAGGAATGGCCTCCGAAAGGGGTCAACTGGTACTACTCGGACGAAAGTACTGCAATAGCTTGTGGGGACTGCCGCGAGATCTTGCCGCACTTACCCAAGGTAGATCTGGTGCTGACTGACCCGCCGTATGGAGTGAAGATGTCCGAGGGCTTTGGGGGCTTTGGGGGCTTTGGGGAGCCTATTGCTCGTCGACAATACCCAGACCAGTGGGATACCTGCCGTCCAGGAGAAACTACCTTCCGGTCCATCTTGGCTAAATCTCAAAAGGCCATTATTTTCGGTGGAAACTTCTTTGCAGACATTCTTCCGGCATCTACACATTGGTTGGTGTGGGACAAGCTCAACACGATGCCGACATTTGGAGATTGCGAACTCGCCTGGACGAACATTGACCGTAAATCGGTTAAGAAAAAGGTCGTGGAGTGGAACGGCTTGCTCGGGAAAGAACGAGAGCGGTATCACCCTACACAAAAGCCGATCGAACTGATGATCTGGTGCATTGAGACGTATAGCAAAGAAGGAGATACCATACTTGATCCATTTGCTGGAAGCGGCACAACTGCCGTTGCCGCCAAGGCGACGGGGCGCACGTGCCTTCTCATTGAAGCCGAGGAGAAGTATTGCGAGATCGCCGTCAAGCGCCTCGCGCAGGCAGTGCTCCCATTATGACCAAGAAGATTCAGAAGAAACGCAATAGCACGATCCTGGCGGTGAATGCGATGAAGAAGCTGTTTGCGCCCGTCACGCCGCGCACGCTCGCGGAGATTCGGGCGATGGGGCAGGTCCTAGTGCGATGCCGCTAACCGTGGGCAGTTTATTTTCGGGAAGGGAAGAGCGTCGTGCCCGCAAGGGTTGAAACAGTAGGGCGCATGATCAGGGAGGCGAGCAGGCGATGACGGAGGGACAGCCACAGGGGCCGATTCTGTTCGGATCAGTGCCGTGATCGATATTGGAATCGGTTCATGTGTCCAACTACTAAAATGTACTAAATCTTAATAAATTAGTAGGTGAGAGGAGGGCATCATGAGACAATTTATCGTAGGCCTCATGCTCGGGGTCGGAATCATGGGCGGGCTGGTGTACGCCCAACAGAATTTCTATGAGATGACGCCGTTCGAGCGGCAGAACTGGCAGCGCAACAAAGCGGTGCAGGACAACCTGAACATGTTCCTCTTGCAACAGCAGCAGGAGATCCAGCGGCGGCAGTTCGCGCCACACCCGTTCAGCCCCTGCTAGCGGGCCTGGCAGGCGGCGAGCTTGGCCTGGGTGCGAATCAGGTCCTCGTAGAGGCGCCCGTAGTCAAGGACGAAGCCTTGCGTGACGGAGACGCAGGGCTTGGGCGGCGCACAGCGCACGCTGATCGACGCGTCCAGCGGTTCAGGCTGTGGTTTGATGCAGGCGCTTAAATTCAGCAAAAATACGATCCACAGCATCGTAGGCCCCAGCCGCCATAGCCGTTTGAAGTGCAGCATGCAAATGCTCCAGTTTCTGCTCGCGCGTCAGCTCACTGAATCCGGTCGGACTCACGATCCACTTCGACCAGGTGTTGAGCAGATCGGCGACCGCCCCGATATCCCCCATTAGGCCACCGGAATGGCGCCCAGAGAGGCCGTATTCGCCTGGGCCTGAGTCGCCACCGCATCGATCTTCGTTTGCACGTCTGGGGGCAACGTCGTGCGCAGCGTAGCCAGTTCGGTATTGAGCGCGCTCACGCGGGCCGCAATCGCCGTAATCGAGGCCGCGTGCGCCTGTAAACTCACCATGATCTCGTCCAATGTGGCCATGATCGTCTCCTCCGTTAGGTCGTAGGGTTTACCGGTGTCACCGTCGTCTTCGGCGGCGAGGCGGACATGGTATCCGGATGCAGCGACGCGAGCACTTGCCCGCCGAGCCCTATGGAGGCCCCAATCCCTGCCGCGACACCGGGATCAATCCCTTGGGTCGCTCCGGTCAATCCAGCGATGACCGCCCCTAACAATCCTGCAATCGGCACTTGGATCGCCCGCGGCACGTATTTCCCCGTCCAGGAGTTCACCACGCCCGTAATGCCTTTGGTGAGGATCGGCCCAAAGGACACCCAGAGGGCCGGGAGCAGCATGGTCGTAACCATGCTCAAAATCATCTGTATGGCGTTACCGGACTGCATCATCTGCCTCCTTAGTTCGGATCGACGAACCGTTCGATCAATCGATCCAATTTGTTATTCGTCTCGTGCGTCGCGCTCTCAATGGCCTGTAACCGCTCGGCCGTATTCTCCTGGCACGTCCGCACCACGGCGAGCTTGGTCTCGTGGTCATTCACCGTCTCTTCCGTGCGTCCCATCCGTGCCTCCAGGTGGTGTTTGACTCCGTTAAACCAGGCCATCGCGCCTCCCACGCCCGCCACCAGCGCCGCCCCGATCACCGAGATCCAGTCGCCGAGTCCCGGCGAGAGCTTCTCACTCACCCTACACCCACGGAGAGGTGTTGGTGCGCATCATGTGGGCAAGCTGTGCATAGCGGGCTGGCGCATCGGTGCGGGCCGCCTGGCTGTCCAGAATCTCATCCGCTGCCGCGTCCCACTCCTCGCGATGGAGCGCATC
>JANXUV010000104.1 GCA_025356085.1 Betaproteobacteria bacterium | reverse complement strand
GGCGCGCGCCGGCTAACGCGAACGTTAGACGGCACCAGAAAGCGCGGATTGAGGCATCTCGATGAACATCTTCATCGCCGGGGGAACAGGAGCGATTGGTCGCTTCCTCGTGCCGATGCTCGTGAACGCCGGACATAGAGTGACTGCGCTCACCCGCTCCCCTGACCGAACGTCGCAACTCGTACAGATGGGCGCCGTTCCAGCAGTCGGCGATGTGTATGACGAAGTGCGGCTCGCTCGGTTGATCGCGGATTCCGAAGCCGAGGTAGTTATCCATCAACTCACGGCGTTCGGAACCAAGACAGGCGATCCGTACGCGGAAACAATCCGCGTCCGTATCGACGGCACGCGCTGTCTCATTGCGGCAGCGCACGCCGCCCGGGCGCGACGGTTCATCACGCAGAGCATTTCGTTTGTTTGTTCACCGTCGGGCAGCGGACTGACCGACGAGACCTCCCCGCTTTATCTCGATGCCTCTCCCGCGCTCCGCGCTCTGGTCGAAGCCGTCGCGTCGCTTGAGCGGCAGACGCTGGAGGCGGACAGTATGGCCGGCACTGTCCTCCGATACGGATGGTTCTTTGGCCCCGGTACCAGCTACGACCCGAAAGACACGATTCCGGCCGCCATCCGCAAGGGCGCCTACCCCATCGTCGGTCCCGGCGCTGGCGCTTACTCGTACATCGACCTTCGCGACGCTGCCGCGGCAACCATCAAAGCCCTGTCGCACGACACGCACGGCATCTACAACATCGTCGATGATGCGCCTGTCCGGTTGAGTGAGTGGCTGCCGTTCGCTGCCAAGCTCCTCGGCGCGCCGGCGCCCGGCCGTGAGGACGAGGCTGCAGCCCGCAAGAGAATCGGTGACATGCGGGTCTATTACCTGAACGAGCAGCGCGGTGCGTCGAACGAGAAGGCAAAGCGCGAACTCAACTGGCGGCCGGTGTTTCCTGTGTGGCGGGCCGGGTTCGAGGCGCTCTATTCGAATCACTCGTCCCAACTGTGCGATGCCGTCTAACAGCCGGTTCTTGCGCGACGCGTTACGCGCGCAGCCATGCCGCGCGCACCGCGCGGCAAAACCGGGACGTTAGCGGGTTACTTTAAGTTCTTGAGGTTCATCGCCACCATCGCCAACTGCGCGGTGATGGCCGGGTATTCCGGCTTTTCCTGGATCCAGGTCAGCGCGGCGATGACCTTTGACCCGATCTCCCCCGACGCCATGGTCTCGACCTCGGCGAAGCGCGCGGCCAAGTCCGGCAGGCTGGCCGCAGCGGCCATGGCGCGCACCTGGACCAGGCGCTCCACGATTCCGGCGCGGTCAAGATTGGTCGGCCATCTCAGGGTTTCGTTTTCGTTGTTCACTTTTTCACCTTGGGCAGCACCCTACCCGGTTTCGCCAGCCCCGAATGTCCGCTGGCGCTCCAAGTTCACCAACTCTTACCGACCTCCCGACGGACGGTACGTTTTTACGGACGAACCCCGAACGAACTTCGCCCCGGGGTGCGCAGCGGCGCGGCGAGCTCGGCGAATTCGCACAGGATCCGGCGCGTATGGCGCGGATCGATGATTTCCTCGACGTCGTAGCGCTCGGCGCCGCGCATCGGCGACGCGAATTTGCGGATGCGCTGCTCGATTTCGGCGCGCTTGGCGGCCGGGTCGGGCGCGGCTTCGATCTCCGCCCGGTAGGCGGCTTCCAGGCCGCCGGCAATCGGCAGCGAGCCCCACTCGGCAGACGGCCAGGCGACGCGCATGCCATAGCGCGTGGAATTCTGGTGCAGCGCGCCGGCCACACCGAACAGCTTGCGCACGATCACCGAGCACCACGGCACGCTCGATTGCAGGATCGCGGCGGCGGCGCGCATGCCATAGCGGATGGTGCCCTCCTGTTCCGCCTGCGGCCCGATCAGGAAGCCGGGCACGTCCACCAGATGCACCACCGGCAGGTGGAAGGTTTGCGCGAGATCGACGAAGCGCATGATTTTTTCCGAGGCGCGCGCTGTCCAGGCGCCGCCGTAATGCATCGGATCGCCCGCCATGATCGCCACCGGCCAGCCCGACAGGCGTGCGAATCCTGTGATCACCGAGCGGCCCCATAGCTTGCCGGTTTCGAAGAACGAGTCCTTATCCACGACAGCGGCGATGATTTTGCGCATGTTGTAGACCTTGCGCGAATCGCGCGGCACCGCCTCGATCAACCAGGGGTCCGCGCGCCCGGGGTCATCCTTATTTTCTTTTCTTTCTGAAAGTTCATGAACTGAATTGGGTAAATAAGAGAGAAACCGCCGCGCTCTCTCGAAGGCGTCGTCTTCGCTCGCCGCCTCGTCATCCACCGCGCCGTTGCGGGTGTGGATATGGCTGCCGCCAAGCTCGTTCTTCTCAAACTTACCGTGCGTCCATGCCACCACCGGCGGGCCGGCGACGAACATCTGCGACGTGTCCTTCACCATCACCGAGTAGTGGCTGGCGACCACGCGCGCGGCGCCCAGGCCGGCGACCGAGCCGAGCGCGAGCGACACCACCGGAATCTCGGACAGATTGTCGGTCCACCAATCCCAGAGGAAAGCCTTGGGCATCGGCGAGTGACCCTGCAGCTCCAGATTTTTCACCGAGCCGCCGCCGCCCGTGCCGTCCACCAGCCGCACCAGCGGCAGGCGCAGGTCGCAGGCCATGCGCTCGACCGCCAGCAATTTATTCTTGATGCCGCCGTCGTTGGCGCCGCCGCGCACCGTGAAGTCATCGCCCGTGACCGCCACCGGCCGCCCGCCGATGCGCCCGCGCCCCATCACCAGGTTCGCCGGCGTGAAGTCGGCGAGCTCGCCGTCCGCGCCATACTGCGCGACGCCCGCAAGCCCGCCGATCTCGTGGAACGAGTCTTTATCCAACAGCCGGTCAATGCGCTCACGCACCGTCAGCTTGCCGCCGTCGTGCTGGCGCTTGACCTTGTCCGGCCCGCCCATCTTTTTGGCGAGTTCCTCCCGGCGGCGCAACTCCTCGATTTCCTTTTCCCAACTCATGGCCAAAGTTTAAGCGCGAATCGGGCGGGCGGCACAGCGGCAGGCAGGTGGCTCACCTGGTGAGACTGTACATTTGGCATGATTGGCGACCGCGCATGGAAATCTACGTCCCGAGCACCAAACCGGAAGACTGGAAACGGCTTCTCGCTCAACCCGACCGTCACTGGAAACTCGGCCACTCCGCCATGGCACTCGCTCGATGCTGGGAGGAGTACAAACCGCGCGGTTGGCCACCTGAAATCGGCCGACTGCTCGGGACCTCTGCCGATCCTGTGTTTGCTATTCCCGAGTATCAGACCCACTTGCCCGGAGGCGAAAGGCCCTCTCAAAGCGACCTGTTCATACTTGCCGAGCAAGCCGAGGGGCCTTTCGTGGTCATGATTGAGGGCAAGGTGAATGAGCCTTTCGCGCCAACCCTGGAAGAACGGCGCGCCGACCCCTCGCCTGGCGTTCAGAAACGCATCGCCTTCCTGCTGGAAACACTCGAATTGCCACCTGATATTCCCGGATCTATTCGCTATCAACTCCTGCACCGAACCGCCTCCTCTAAAATGGTTGTAATAGAATGCACGCTGTGCGACGTCTTCCTCATGTACCCCCCCGCGGCGGAGGAGCGTCATGCTGAAACACCTCTTCAATGAACAGAAAGCCGCGCAAGCTGCGGCTTATTTCCTGTTTCGCTCCGGAAGACCCCTGTCGGTAGTAAAGCTGATGAAGCTTCTGTATCTGGCGGAACGGCGCTCTTTCCAGAAGTTCGGCGAGCCGATGATCGGCGACGTGTTGGTGTCCATGGACCATGGCCCGGTGCTGTCGCGCACATACAATCACATCAAGGGTGCTAGACGTTCATCCGACAAAGGATGGGAGTACTGGATCGCCGATCGCGCGGGACATGATCTCGCGTTGCGGCACCCGAAGGCACTAACGTCTCCGGAAAAGGATTTGCTCCAATTGAGTGACGCCGATCTCGAGGTCTTAGATGAGACTTGGAAGAAATTTGGCAGGATGAATCAGTGGAAACTGCGTGACTATACTCACCGCTACTGCCCGGAATGGAAAGATCCTGAAGGATCGATGATTCCGATGAAACCAGAGGAATTCTTCGCGGCCCTTAAGATCAAGCCCAAGCAGGCCAAACAGATTCTGGCGCGGCTACGTGCAGAGGATCGGCTTAACGCTGCCTTCGAAGCAATGAAAGAGTAGTACCAGAATGGCGGCATGGCAGGCGACAGCCGGTGCCACGCTGCTTATGCCGTCCGGTGCCGACGGCGATCACCTTTACGTTGTTCTCAACGATCCCAAAGCGTTCCCAGGGTATGGGTCGCAACCATGCGTCGTACTCGTAAACGTCAGCACCTTGCGCCAAGGCATGGGGCACGATCGAACCTGCGTCCTTGATGCGGGATGCCATCCGTTCGTCAAGCAGGATAGTTACGTCGTCTATCGCAGCGCTCGCGTTGAGCGGGCCGCACACGTGCAACGACTCGTTCAGCAAGGCTTGTTCAAGCCCCACACTCCGATCGATGACGGGCTTCTGGCGGTCGTAAAAATTGGTTTGAGAAGCTCTCCATTTACGACGCGAGAATTCAAGAGCCTGTCGATTTGATCGATTGCCTCGGCAATCAGAGTTTTAGAGCGATCAGGCCGGCGAGCACCGCGGCGGCGCCGGCGAGCCGCTCCTTGAGATGCCCTTCCTTCAGCAGCCAGGCGCCGATCAGCGCCGCGAAAATCACCGAGGTCTCGCGCAGCGCGGCGACGATCGCCACCGGCGCGCGCGTCATCGCCCAGAGCGCGATGCCGTAGGACAGGCCCGAGCAGGTCGCGCCCACGACGCCGACCCACCAGTAGCGGCGCGCGTGCGCGAGCAGCGCGCCGCGCTTGGTCGCCAGCACGTAGAGGCCGAATGGCAGCCCGAGAAAGACAAACAGCCACACCACGTAGCGCTCGGTGCCGCCGGAGGCGCGCGCGCCGGCGGCGTCGATCAGCGTATAGACGGCGATGATGGCGGCGCTGAGCAGCGCCCAGAGCGTGGCGGTCGTGGAATTCTTCCCCGCCGCCCTGCTCTTGGCGCGGCCGACGAAGGCGAGCGAG
>JANXUV010000093.1 GCA_025356085.1 Betaproteobacteria bacterium | reverse complement strand
TATTGCACATGCGTTGTTGAAAAATGAATCTGATGCCACCATATGTTCAACACGCTCTTCTATACGATCGTCGCCAGCATCCTCAAGTTCTTTCTCGGCTTGTGGCTGGCGATACTCTTGAACGAGCGCATCCCGTTCAAGAGCTTTTTCCGCGCCGCCATTCTGCTTCCGTACATCGTGCCGACCGCGCTTTCGGCGATCGCCTTCTGGTGGATGTTCGACGCGCAGTTTTCCGTGATCAGCTGGGTGCTGACGCGCATGGGCCTGATCCACGGCTATATCGACTTCCTCGGCGACCCGTGGAATGCGCGCTTTTCGGTGATCGCCGCCAACGTCTGGCGCGGCGTGCCGTTTGTCGCGATCACGCTGCTCGCTGGTCTGCAGACCATTTCGCCCTCGCTTTACGAAGCTGCGGCAATCGACGGCGCCACCGGCTGGCACAAATTCCGGTACGTCACGCTGCCGCTGCTGACGCCGATCATCGCGGTAGTGATGACTTTTTCGGTGCTGTTCACCTTCACCGACTTCCAGCTGATCTACGTCATCACGCGCGGCGGCCCACTCAACGCCACGCACCTGATGGCGACGCTGTCCTTTCAGCGCGGCATCTCCGGCGGCGCGCTCGGCGAGGGCGCCGCCATTGCCATCGCGATGGTGCCGTTCCTGCTGGCGTCAATCATGTTTTCCTATTTCGGCCTGCAGCGCCGGGCCTGGCAGCAGGGGACTGAAGACAAATGAGCAACGCTGGCGGCGACGAGAACCCCGACACCCAGGGCATGGGTTACCTGGACAAGCTGCCGCGGCGCGCCGTGGTGGTGTACCTGCCGCTGGCGGTGTTCACCTTCGTGCTGCTGTTCCCTTTCTACTGGATGACGACGACGACCTTTAAGCCGAACTCCGAGCTGCTGTCGCGCGACGCCAATCCGTTCTGGGTGATCAGCCCGACCCTCGATCACATCGAAAAACTTCTGTTCAAGACTTCCTACCCGGAATGGATGTGGAACACGATCGTGGTGTCCGTGGTATCGACGTTCGTCTCGCTGGTCGCCTCGGTGCTGGCCGCCTACGCCATCGAGCGCCTGCGCTACAAGGGCTCAAAGCAGGTCGGCCTCGGCATCTTCCTCGCCTACCTGGTGCCGCCTTCGATCCTGTTCATCCCGCTCGCCACCATCGTCACTCAGCTAGGCTTGTTCGACACGCGCTGGGCGCTGATCCTCACCTATCCGACCTTCCTGATCCCGTTCTGCACCTGGCTGCTGATGGGCTATTTCCGCTCCATCCCCTACGAATTGGAGGAGTGCGCGCTGATCGATGGCGCGACCCGCTTGCAGGTGCTGACGCGGATCATCCTGCCGCTGGCGGTGCCCGGCCTGATCTCTGCGGGCATCTTCGCCTTCACGCTGTCCTGGAACGAATTCATCTACGCGCTCACCTTCATCTCCTCTTCCGAAGTGAAGACCGTGCCGGTCGGCGTGGTGACTGAGCTCGTGGAGGGCGACGTCTACCATTGGGGCTCGCTGATGGCCGGCGCGCTGCTCGGTTCGCTGCCGGTGGCGATTCTCTATTCGTTCTTCGTTGAGTACTACGTCTCTGGCATGACGGGAGCGGTAAAAGAATGAATCAACTGGACTTCAAGGGCCGCGCCGCGGTCGTCACCGGCGGCATGCAGGGCATTGGCGCAGCCATCGTCAAGCGCCTGGAATCCTCGGGAGCCAAGGTTGCCGTCTGGGATCTGGAAGGTCCCGGGAAAGTGGATGTTTCGGACAACGATTCGATTCAGACCGCGTTGAAGAAAACCCTGCAGGATTTCGGCAGGATCGACGTCCTGGTGAACAACGCCGGTGTTGCCGGCATGAACGCGCCCACGGTTGATTACCCGGTCGAGGAATGGGAGCGCGTCATGCGCATCAACCTGACCAGCCAGTTCCTCTGTTGCCGCGCTGTGGCCCCGCACATGCTGAATGCGAAATACGGGCGCATCGTCAACATCGCCTCGGTCGCGGGCAAGGAAGGTAACCCGAACGCGGTGGCCTACTCCGCCTCCAAGGCGGGGGTCATCTCACTCACCAAATCGCTCGGCAAGGAACTCGCGCAGACCGGCGTGCTGGTCAACTGCATCACGCCTGCCGCGGCCAGGACGGCGATCTTCGACCAGATGACGAAAGAGCACATCGCCTACATGCTGGCGAAGATTCCGATGAACCGTTTTGTGAACGTGGAAGAAATCGCCGCCCTCGCGGGCTGGCTCGCGTCCGAGGACTGCTCGTTCAGCACGGGCGCGGTGTTCGATATTTCCGGAGGCAGGGCTACTTACTGAAGGGGAGACCATGAAACGCATTCTGGCAATCGCCGTTCTGAGCATGCTCGCCATACCCGGCGCGGCAATCGCGCAGCAAAAACTGAAATTCGCGCACGTCTACGAGGTAGCCGAGCCGTATCACAAGTGGGCACTGTGGGCCGCCGGCGAGCTGCCGAAGCGCACCGGCAATCGCTACGCGATGGATGTGTTCCCCGCCTCCGCGCTCGGCAACGAGACGCAGATCAACCAGGCGCTGTCGCTCGGCACGGTCGACATGATCTACACCGGCCAGGCCTTCGCCGCGCGCACCTACCCACCGCTCGCCATCGGCGGCGCGCCTTACATGTTCCGCGACTTCGACCACTGGAAGAAGTATTCGCAGAGCGCGGTGCTGGGCGAACTGGCCGATGAGTACTTCAAGAAAGGCGGCAACCGGCCGATCGCCTTCACCTACTACGGCGTGCGCCATACCACGGCCAACAAGCCGATCATCAAGCCCGAGGACATGAAGGGCCTCAAGCTGCGCGTGCCCGATGCACCGCTCTACGTGATGTATCCGAAGGTGGTGGGTGCGAACGCAACGCCGATCGCCTTTGCCGAGGTCTATCTCGCGCTGCAGAACAAGACCGTGGACGCGCAGGAAAACCCGCTGCCGACCATCGAGGCGAAGAAATTCTACGAAGTGCAGACGCACATCAACCTCACGGGCCACATCACCGAAATGCTGCTCACCATCGTCGGCGGCCATGTCTGGAGCAAGCTCTCGGACGCCGACAAGAAGGCCTTCCAGGAAATCTTCCTCGAAGCGGCAGTAAAGGCCACCGACGAGATCGCGGTATCGGAGCAGAAGCTGGTGAGCGACTTCGAGACCAAGTACAAGAAGACGGTGGTGAAATCGGACCGCGCGGCATTCCAGCAGGTATTCCTCAAGTTCCACAACGGGCCGGATGCGACCTGGGACAAGGCGCTCTACGACAAGGTACAGGCGATCAAGTGACCGACGTGAAGGGAAAGAAGCCCGCGAAAAAGTCCGAACTGCGCAGCGTCCAGTGGTTCGGGCGCAACGATATCTACGGCTTCATCTATCGCAGCTGGACCAAGAACCGGGGCATCCCGCAGGACCAGTTCGATGGCCGGCCGGTCATCGGCATTTGCAACACGTATTCGGAGCTGGTGCCCTGCAATTCCCACTTCCGCACCCTCGCGGAGCACGTGAAGATGGGGGTGCTGGAAGCGGGCGGCTTTCCGCTGGAATTCCCGGTGATGTCGCTGGGGGAAACCCTGCTGCGGCCCACCGCGATGCTCTACCGCAACCTCGCCTCGATGGACGTCGAGGAATCGCTGCGCGCCAATCCGGTAGACGGCACGGTACTGCTCGTCGGTTGCGACAAGACCACGCCGTCGCTGCTGATGGGTGCGTCCTCGGTGGACCTGCCGACCATCGCGGTATCGGGCGGTCCGATGCTCTCGGGCAAATACCGCGGCACCGACATCGGCTCGGGCACCAACGTCTGGTCCATGTCGGAAGACCTGCGTGCCGGCAAGATCACGCAGGAAGAGTTTCACGAGGCCGAGTCCTGCATGCACCGCTCGCACGGCCATTGCATGGTCATGGGGACGGCCTCCACGATGGCCTCGATGGTGGAAGCGCTCGG
>JANXUV010000076.1 GCA_025356085.1 Betaproteobacteria bacterium | reverse complement strand
CTTGAGGCCATCGAGCAGCGAAAATGCCTCGGTCGCCTGCGCCTTGGCGATGTAGTCCTGATAGGCCGGAATCGCCACCGCCGCCAGAATGCCGATGATCGCGACCACGATCATCAGTTCTATCAGCGTAAAGCCCTTCTGTAGTTGCTTCATTCGAGACTCCCCTTGGGTTGACAAAAGGCCGCAATCGTTGCGGCTAACCTAAGAGATGCACAATGCATGCCATTTTGTCGATCCAGCTGGAAAATAATAAGTTTGTTTAATTTCAATTACTTAGATAGTAATGTCAGGCGCTCCAGCGGCCGAATTTGGTCGGCCACCACCCAAACCTGTCAGTCGCGGCCAAATATGGTCAGTCTGATTCCCGCCGCAGCGCCGGGTTCCGCGGCTACGGCGAGTAGCCGGGGATCTTCGCTTCGTCCACGTCATCGATCTGCTCCTTGTCGAGGAACAACTCGGCGTACTTTCGGTAGACCTGCTTGCGCACGAACACGTCGAAGAGGTCCGGATCGACGTGACCGTTCAGCCGCATCTTGCCCAGGATCTCGAGCGACTCCGACAGCGTCTTGCCTTTCTTATAGGGACGGTCCTTGGCGGTGAGCGCCTCGAAGATGTCGGCGATCCCCATCACGCGCGCCTGCACCGACATCTGCGTGCGTGTGAGCCCCTTCGGATACCCCTTGCCGTCCATGCGCTCGTGGTGGCCGCCCGCGTATTCCGGAACGCTCTTGAGGTGCTTGGGCCAGGGCAGCGCCTCCAGCATCTTGATGGTCGCGACGATGTGGTGATTGATGATCTGCCGCTCGTCGCCCGTGAGCGTGCCGGCACGGATGGTGAGGTTCTTGAGTTCGTCTTCACTCAGAAAATTCGCCTCGTGGCCCGAGATATCGGTCCAGCGGTACTGCGCGATCACTTTCACGCGCTCGATGTCGGGCTCGCGCATTGCCTCGCCGCCGATGTTGCAGGCACGCAGGAATGCGCGATCCTCATCAAAACGCCGGATGCGTTCGCGGTGCCGGGCATCGGCTGCGTCGTGCTCTGCGCGCGGCGCGCCATGCGCCACCAGCAGCGCTTTCTCCTTCAACAGTTCGATCTCGGCCTCGCGCTTGAGCACTTCGAAGCGCGTGTCGACGATGTGGATACGGTCGTAGATCGTTTCCAGCTTGGTGGCTTTGTCGACAACATGCACCGGCGTGGTGACCTTGCCGCAGTCGTGCAACAGGCCCGCGATCTTCAGCTCATAGCGGTCCTTGTCGCTCATGCTGAACGACGCCAGCGGCCCCTCGCCCATGTCGCTGACCGCCTCTGCGAGCATCATGGTGAGCTGCGGCACGCGCTGGCAATGCCCGCCTGTATAAGGCGATTTTTCGTCGATCGCGGTATTCATCAGGTTGATGAATGATTCGAACAGCTCCTCCAGCTGGATGATCAGCATCCGGTTGGTGAGCGCGATCGCCGCCTGCGAGGCGAGCGATTCGGCCAGACGCTGGTCTGAAGCCGAAAACGCGACGATGTCGCCGGTTTTCGGGTCCTGTGCATTGATCAGCTGCAGCACGCCGATAATTTCTTGTTCGTGATTCTTCATCGGCACCGTCAGGAAGGACTTCGAACGGTAGCCGGTCTTCTTGTCGAAATTGCGCGTGCCCGACAAATCGAAACCCTCGGCGGTATAGGCGTCCGGAATATTGACGGTCTTGCCGGTCAGCGCGGCGTGTGCCGCCACCATGGCGTGATTCGGCTTGCCGTCCTTGCCCATCAGGTGAATCGGGTAGAACGGCACCGGGGTTCCGGTCGTGCCACCAAGGTAATACTTCAGCGAGGTTGTGCGCACGATCTCGAAGCGCAATGTTTTCTCGTCGGTGACGCGGTACAGGGTGCCGCCGTCGGCCCGCGTGATGGTCTTGGCGGCGGAAAGAATGCTTTCCAGCAGCGCGTTGATGTCGCGCTCGGCGGACAGCGAGGCGCCTATCGCATTCAGCTGCTCGAGGCGCTGGCCGAGGTCTTCTCCCGCTTCGGCCGCGGCGATCAGCCGCAGGCCCTGGGTCGACTCGATGGAGGCACTGCTCATGGGCGCCTGGGCGCCACGGTCACTTGATGCAGACCGAACGCACTTCCTTCATGCTGGTCATGCCCGTCAGGCACTTTTCCATGCCGTCCTGCTTCAGCGTGCGCATGCCTTCCTCGAGCGCCACCGCGATCAGCTCCGACACGCGCGCCCTCTCGGCGATCAGCTTTTTCAGCGGATCGGTCGCGATCAGCAGTTCGTGCAGGCCGCAGCGTCCCTTGTAGCCGCCGCCACCGCACTTGTCGCAGCCGACCGGCTTGTAGAACGTCAGCTGCCCCTTGTCGTTGCCATAGGTCTTCACCCATTCGCGATACACCCCTTCCATCGCGGCCTTGGGGTCCTTCTTGAAGGTGGAGGTGTTCTGCAACTCGTCGCAGTACTCCTGCAGGAACGCCTTGATTTCCGCGCCCTCCGGGTTATAGGGTTGCTTGCAGCTGCACATGCGTTTCGCCAAACGCTGCGCCAGGATCCCGAGCAGCGCATCGGAGAAGTTGAAAGGGTCCATGCCCATGTCGAGCAGCCGGATGATCGATTCCGGCGCCGAGTTGGTGTGCAGCGTGGCGAACACCAGGTGGCCGGTGAGCGAGGCTTCAATGCCGGTGCTCGTGGTCTCCTTGTCGCGCATTTCGCCGACCATGATGATGTCCGGATCCGCGCGCAGAAACGCCTTCATCACCACCGCGAAGTCGAGTCCGGCTTTCTTGTTTACCTGCACCTGGCGCAGGCCCTTCTGCGTGATCTCGACCGGATCCTCAGCGGTCCAGATCTTGGTATCCGGCGTATTCAGGTACTTGAGCACCGAGTGCAGCGTGGTGGTCTTGCCCGAACCGGTCGGGCCGCAGACGAAGAACAGGCCGTAGGGCTTGCCGACCGCCTTCTGCAGTTCCGCGAGGTTGTGCGCGGTGAACCCCATCTTCTCGAGCGGAATCGGCTCGCCGGCGGCGAGAATCCGCATCACCACGTCCTCGACGCCGCCCGCGGTCGGGATCGTCGCCACCCGCAGTTCGATATCGAGCGGGCCGAATTTCTTGAACTTGATCTTGCCGTCCTGGGGCTTGCGCTTCTCGGAAATGTCCAGGTCGCACATGATCTTCAGGCGCGCCGCCAGCGCTGCGCGATAACTCGCGGGCACCTCGATGTAGGCCTGCAGATCGCCGTCCTTGCGGAAGCGGATCTCGGTCTTCGCCTTGCCGGGATAGGGCTCGACGTGAATATCCGAGACCCCCAGATTGTAGGCGTCGATGATGATCTTGTTGACCAGCTTCACCAATTCATTGTCGGCAGCGGCGGAGACTTCGTCCGCCGCCGAGCCTTCCAACGCGCCGCCGTCGACCTCGTCGTCGCCGAGGCTGGCCAGCATGTCGCCCACGTCGCCGGTGTCGGCCGCTTCGGCGCCATAGAACTGATTGACCGTCTCCTTGAATTCCTTCTGTGTCGTGACCTTGTAGATCAGCTTGGACTTCGGGAACACGTTCGACGCGATACGCGAGCTCTTGATCCGCTCCGGGTCGAGGCACAGCACCGACAAGCCTTCCTTCGCTTCGTCGATCGGCAGCCACAGGTTGCCCTCGACGTATTCGCGCTTTAGGTTCTTCAGCAGGTCCATCGGCTTGACGCGGTCCTGCTTGAACACCTCGTAGGGCACGCCGAAGAACTTGGACAGCGCAGCGCCGATCGCCGGCAGCTTGACCTGAAACTCGTCGGTCAGCACCGCCTCGATGTCGATCGCCTTCTTCCTCGCCTGGCGGGAAGCGAGTTCGAACTCGCCCGCGGAAAGCACCGCGTCCGAAATGAGGTAGTCGTACTTGGTCTTGACGAGCTGCGGCTTTTGCCGCTGCTTGAACGCGATTGCGAGGGTCTGCGCGAGCTCGCCGACGCCCTCTTCAGTAAGCGGGCCGAACGGCGCGCCCGCCTTGTTGTTGATGATCTGGATCACGCCGATCAGCTCGGCCGTACCCTGCTCCACGATCGGCGCGAGCAACTGCTGCTTGGTACGGTAGCCGGTACGCTTGTCGACCTCCTGCAGGAAGCGCAGGCTCGGATTGATGCCCTTCAGCTCGCTATCGTCATAGCAGTCCTTGATATTGATGAGCTTGCGCGACAGGGCTGCGTAGCCGGCGATGGAATGCTCTGCGATCGGCAGCTTCAGGTCCTTGAAGGAGTTCAGGCCGGTCTTGAGCTTGGAGACGATCGACTGCTTGTCCTCTCCAACGGAGTAGATCGTCAGCCGGTCAGCGTTGAACAGCTGCATGATGTCCGCGCTGAGATCCAGCATGATCTCGTCGATGTTGCTGGTGGCGTGGATCTTGTTCGTGACCAGCTGCAACTGCTTCTGGAACGCCAGCCGGAGGTTGACGTCCGTCTGAGTTGCCGCTGGTTGGCTGAGTACTGCGCTCATTGGTTTCTCCCGTACATGGGTAGGCTATCGCAGCCCCGGGCTGAAGGCCATTCTACACCCACCCCACTGATTTTTAACCGGCTTTTCCACATTCGCGAAACTTGCGGCGCTTCAGCGGCCTCGACCTGACGCCCACAGGCCGCCCTCAAGCAGGGAGACCCTGAAACCGCGCTGCGCGAACAGGAACGCGGCCGCGGAGCTGCGCCGCCCGCTCTGGCAGTAAATGATGTATTCACGCGTCCGCTCGAGCACCGGAAAGCTGTTGCGCACCTCGTTCAGCGGCACATTGACCGCGCCCGGCAGCCGGTCGTAGCGGTACTCGGATGGGTAGCGCACGTCCAGCCAGGCCGCCCCGCCGGCAACGCGCTCAACGCCTTCGGCGTAGCCCAGGCGCTGCAGCAGCGGTTCTCCCAGCAACTCGGTGAAGTCCTTCTTGCCCAGGCGCAGCAGCCGGCCGTCGCTGGCCAGGGTCACTGTCGCGTTGCGGCGGGCATCGGAGGCCAACGCCTCTTCGCCAAAGGCGTCGCCCGCCTTGAGTTCCGCCAGCGCCACGCGTACGCCGCCCACCTTGCGCTCGACCTGGCAGCGTCCCGACTCGATCACGTAGTAGTAGTCGCCTTCTTCGCCCTCGTGAATCAGAATCTCGCCGCGTTTCGCGACCACCCGTTCGAAGCGGGCCAGCAGTTCGTCGATGCGCGCGGGCGGCAGCCGCGCAAACACGCCATGGCACAGGTTGGCGAGCGAAAATATGCTGCGCGCGACCCGCACCGCGGTTTCTCCGGCGGCAACCTGGTCGAAGGTCACCAGAATGTCGAGCACCTCATCGTCGAGGGCAATCAGCTCGACATCGTTGATCGCGCGCGTACGCGCGACCGGAGTCTGGCGCCGATTGAGGGGCAGGCGGCCGTCGCCGGTGCCGCCCACGACCACCAGCGTGCCGCCGCCCTCGAACATCAGCAGGACCTCGCCGCGCAACAGGAACACCGAGCGTGCGGCGCCTTTGTGCGCGGCGAGCGGATCGCTGCCACGGGAGGCGCGCTCGAGCGTGGCCACGTCGGCCAACTCGCGCAGGCGCTCCGCCGAAAGCGCGCCCAATGGCGCCAGTACGGCAAGCTGCTCCGGGGTCGGGCGTGGCGCGGGCGTACTGGTCACGGCCTCAGAACTCGAACAGTTGCCCGTTCTGCAGCATGCGCGGCCGGTGACGGCGCGCACCCTCCTCGATCTCCTGCATCGTCAGCTCGATCTCGCCGGGCTTCAGGTGCGTGATCCAGACTTCCGGGTCGAGGTCGAGCTTGGCGAGCTCATCGGCCAGCATCGACGGACAGAGGTGTTTCGAGACCTCGGCCAGCTGGCGCTCCTTGTTCGAAAACGCAGTCTCGACGATCAGGATCTTCAGGTTGCCGATCCGGTTGACGATGCTCCACAGCTCGTCGTTCGGCCCGGTATCGCCGGAGAACACCAGGCTGCCGGCGCCGCTATCGAGGTGATAGCCGACCGCGGGCACGGTATGCACCGCCGGCAACGGCGTGATCGTGCGCCCGCCAAGCGTCACGCTGCGACCGAGTTCGACCTCCTGGTAACGCATGAACGGTGCTTCCGCAGTCGGAATTTCAGTGAAATCGGGCCAGATCGCCCAGTTGAACAGGTGATTCTTCAGGATCTCTATGGTCGCCGCCGTCGCATAGACGGTGAGCGGCCGCGTGCGCATGCCGCCGACCGTGTCGACCAGGAACGGTATCGAGGTCACATGATCGAGGTGCGAATGGGTGACGAAGATGTGGTCGATCTGCGTCAGTTCGGCGAGCGGCAGGTCGCCCACGCCCGAGCCAGCGTCGATCAGGATGTCGTGGTCGACCAGGAACGAGGTGGTCCGCAGATGGCGCCCGCCAATGCCCCCCGAACAACCGAGAATGCGAAAGCGCATCGCGCGGGCCTATTTCTCGTCGAACACGGTGACACCGTCCCAGCCCTCGGGCGGCAGCGTGTGGCGGTAGCCGGCGATCCGCCCCGCGTAGAGCGCGTACAGTCCACGGTCCGGGGACATGCGGCGGAGCTGCGCCAGGCCTTCTTCCGCCTGATCCCACTGCTGCGCACGATAGGCGTCCAGCGTCCGCTGCCACAGCCGCAGTTCCTCCTTCGCCGGCGAGCCAGCCTCGTTCTC
The DNA here is from genome assembly GCA_025356085.1 of Betaproteobacteria bacterium. Lineage (GTDB taxonomy): Bacteria > Pseudomonadota > Gammaproteobacteria > Burkholderiales > SG8-39 > RBG-16-66-20. The sequence continues at coordinate 20,849 of JANXUV010000076.1, read as the reverse complement.
CAGTCCGATGGGCTCGAAAATCGACACCGCGGCATCCTTGCCCTTGACCCTGATCCGGTCGACCTCGCGGAACGTCACGTCTTTCACGGCATTGCGCGTCGCCTCGCCAACGAGAATGCCGACCCCATAGTGCTTGGTGCGGCCCTCGATGCGCGAGGCCACATTCACCACATCACCCATCACCGTGTAGGCGCGCCGCACCTGGGATCCCATGTCGCCGACGCGGACACTGCCCGTATTCAATCCCACCCCGATCCGGAGTTCCGGCCAGCCGCGCGCAGCGAACTTCGCATTCAGCACTTCGCACTCCTTCTGCATGTGCAGGGCCGCCAGCACGCCATTGCGCGCATGCTGCGGATCCTCTACTGGCGCACCCCAGAACGCCATGATCGCGTCGCCAATGTACTTGTCAAGGGTACCGCGATAGCGGCCCCGGATGATGCCGCTCATGTCGGTAAGGTATTCGTTGATGTATTCGCGCAATTCCTCGGGGTTCAGCGCCTCCGAGATGCCGGTGAAGCCCCGCACGTCGGAGAACAGGATCGTCAGCTCCGCCGCCTTCGGCTGCATGCTGTATTTGCGGGGGTCGGCCGCCATCTGGTCCACCAGCTCCGGCGGCACGTAATGGCCGAACAGTTCGGTGAACTGGCGCTTGGAGCGCGACTCCACGAAAAATCCATACGACATGTTGGTGATGTAAATCGCGCCGACCATCAGGATCGCGTTGGCGAGCGGCAGTACGGTGTCGTACCGGCTCCACACCAGAACATCAAGCCCCGTGACCAGGGCCAGACCCGCAAGCGTCACCGCCGCACCCAAGAGCGGCGACAGCACCGGCAGCAGCAGCGAGAGTCCGATGCCGGCGGCCAGCAGCAGAACCACCTCGGCGCCGGTCACATATGCCGGTTTGCTCTTCATCTTGCCGTTGATGATTCCCGCAATCAGGTTGGCGTGGGCTTCGATGCCGGGATAGGCGCCATCCACTGGCGTCGAGCGCAGATCCCTCAGGCCAAGCGCGGTGGCGCCGATCAGCGCGAGTTTCCCTTTCAGCTGTTCGGCTGCGACGCGCCCGGCGAGGACATCTGCAATGGAAACGTAGACGAAGCTGCCGCGTGGGCCCGCGTATGGGATCAACGCCCTGGCGTGCTCATCGACGGGAATCGTCAAGCGCCCCACACGCAGGAGTTCGAGGCGATCGCCATCTCCCGGGAAGCCGGGCTCCACCGGCGGCGACTTGCGGTCCGGGTTTTCCAGCGCCAGCCAGGCGCGCGCGACGGCGAGCGCGAATGCTTCGTAATACGCGCCGTCGAGCTCCGCCAGCAGTGGCACGCGGCGCATCACTCCGTCCACATCCACGGTCGGATTGAAATGGCCGGCGCCCGCCGCGCTTTCCAGATACGCCGGCAGATTGCCCGTGTAGCCCGTATAGCCGGTGATGGACACCGCGCGCCCCTCGAATGCGCCCTTCGGCAGAACCGGGTCGGGAATCGCATTCGCCCTGACGGCCGAAGCCTCGCCGCTGAGGTAATAGGCCAGCACCACCGGCCGGCCCTTGATGCTGGCCGCGAGCAGCGCGTCGTAGTCGAGCTGTCCGCGCAACTGCCGATAGGCGTCCTGAAACCCCGGCGCGTCCTTCAACTCCTTCCTGGCAAGTCCGTCCAGCACGCCCATGCCGGAACTGCTGTCCGGCTCGGCCCAGATGATGTCGAAACCGACCGCCGCGACGCCGTACTGGTCGAACAGCCTGTCCATCAGGCGCGCCACGAGATTGCGGCCCCAGGGCCAGCGGCCGATTTCGCCGAGGCTCTTTTCGTCGATGTCCAGGATGACGATGCCGGCGTCGCCCTTGCCTGGCATCGTGAGCCGGAGCCGCGCGTCGTAGACGATGCTGTCGAGACGATCGATGAGGTCGATCTTCTCGCGTTGCGCGGCGTGCCAGACGAAGAAAAGCGTGGTCGCCAGGCCGATCAGGATCCTGGCGAGGTGGCGTTTCAATCAATCCTCCGGCGACGTTGTCCGACCGGGGACCCGCCAGCCATCAAGATTTGTGGAAGAACTCCATCTTGATGCCGGCAATCTCGACCAGATCGTGGTCCTTCAGCGCGTGCGGCGCAGAGCCGATCGGCTGGCCATTCACCGTCGGACGCTGCGCGCCTTCGACGTGGGTGATGAAGTAGCCCTGCGGGCGCCGGGTCAGAACCGCGACCTGCACGCCGGGTTTGCCAAGCGTGGTCAGCGGCTTGGAAAGCTCGAGTTCCTTGCCTGCGTTGCCACCTGACAGCAGCTGGATCGCACCGAGCGGCTGGGCGGACCTGGGAGCCGCCGGCGCTGCAGCAGCGGGTGCCGGCGCCGCTGCGGGCGCAGCCGCGGGCGTCGCGGGTTTCTCGCCGATACCGGCCACCTGTGCCGCCTGACCTACCGACTGGATCGCCGCCTGGCGCGCCGCCTGCGCGGCCTGGGCGCCGCCCATGCCCGCCGCTTTCGCCTGTTCGGCCGCCGCCTTCATTGCCGAAGGCCGCAGCACCATCGTCTTCTCGAAGTCTGCCGCCGCGGCCGCCGGCTGCGCGCCAGCTTCCTGAATGAATTTCAGCTTGTATTTACCAAGCTCGATGACATCGTTGTTCTGCAGAAAATGCTTCTTGACCGGATTGCCGTTGACCAGGGTGCCATTGGTGCTGCCCAGGTCTTCCATGAACGAGTCGTTCAGGATCGTGACGATCACGGCATGCTCGCCGCTGACCGCCAGGTTGTCGATCTGGATGTCGTTATGGGCCTTGCGGCCGATAGTGGTGCGTTCCTTGGAGAGCGGGATCTCCTTCAGGACCAGGCCATCCATGCTGAGTATCAGTTTCGCCATCGCCGATCCCTGACGTTATTTGAACAAGCCCAAAAAGCCGCGTGGCGCGGGGTACTCCTTCAGGACGCGCACGAGTATAACCGATACGTTGTCCTTGCCCCCGTTGTCGTTGGCCATCTGCACCAGCTGCTGGGCAGCAAGCTTCAGGTTGCCGCCCAACGCCTGCAGCGTCATCCCCATGTCCTCGTCGTCGACCATGTCGCACAGGCCGTCCGAGCACAACAAGAAGACGTCGCCCGGCTTGGTCGGATATTCGCGCACTTCCGGCTCCACCGTCGGGTCGATGCCGAGCGCCTTGGTGACGAGGTTCTTATGCTGTGCGTGCTTCGCCTGCTCGGCGGTAATGATGCCGCTGTCGATCTGCTCTTGCAGCAGGGAATGGTCACGCGTGACCTGCGAAAACTTGCTTGCGCGCAGCATGTACAGGCGCGAGTCGCCGAGGTGGCCGACGGTCATCTTGTTATCGTAGAACAGGCACACCACCAGCGTCGTGCCCATGCCCGCGTACTGCGGCTGGCTCTGCGCCGCCTGGTAGATCGAAGTGTTGGCCTTCAGCACCTGTTCGCGGATCATCTTGCCGGCCACCGGGGCCTTGGTCTCCGCGTCAATCTCGAACGGCTTCACCTTGGCGAGCAACTGCTGGATTTCGGTGGTGATCACCGTCGTCGCCATGCCGCTCGCGACTTCGCCCGCGTTGTAACCGCCCATGCCATCAGCCAGCACCACCAATCCGTTCACCGGATCGGAGGCAATGGAGTCCTCGTTGTGCGAACGGACCATGCCCGGGTCGGTGCAGCTGGCGATTTCGAGAATCTGGCTGTAATTCATGCAGCAGTACGAGCTCTCCGATTTCTTGTGCTTTTCACGCAGGCGTGCAGCGCAAAAATTTTACGCCACCCGGCACCCGGCTGGCGCGACCCCAAGGCGTGCGCTTCCCCCTAGGAAAACAGCTCCCTATCCCGCATTTTTGCAGTTAATTATGAGCTACGTCAAATATTTGGGCGCGGCAGGGCTTCTCGCAGGTCGGCAGGACGACCGGGCCATTTCAGCGGGGTCAGGAACCGGGGCGAAACAGGCACCCGCCGGGTCAGGTGCCGAGAAGCAGCCCGGGCTTGATGCTGCCGGCGCTCAGGAGCTCGGCTGAGGCGACCTTTTTGCCATCCCCGAGCTTGGCGCGCAGGACCTCGATGCGGCCGCCCTGGGCGGTCACTTGGAAGCTGGTGGAGGTGCACTCGACAACTTCGCCGACCTTGCCCTTGACGGCCCCGAAGGTGCGCACCGGGACCTTCTTGCAGTCGAAAATCTGCAGTTTGACGCCGTTCAGCGTGGTCCAGGCGCCAGGCGCCGGATTGCATCCCCGGATCAGGTTGTGCACCACGTCGACGTGGTTTGCCCAGTGGAGGTGCGCCTCGGCGTCGCGGAACCAGCCTTCGTAGGTGGCCTGAGCCTCGTCCTGCACCAGTTCCCGGTGCTTGCCGGCAACCACCAGGTCCGCAGCCTCCAGCATCGCCTGCACGCCCATCGGGAACAGGCGGTCGAAATAGACCGTGCCGAGCGTGTCGTCGGGGCCGATGGCGGTTTCCTTCTGCAGGATCACCGGACCCTCGTCCAGCCCGTCGGTGGGCCGGAAAATCGTCAGGCCGGTCCTAGGATCGCCGCGCGAGATCGGCCAGCTGATCGAACTCGGCCCACGGTATTTCGGCAGCAGCGAGGGGTGGTACTGGATGGTGCCATGCTTCGGAATGGTCACGAAATCCTGCGGCGCGAACTGCAGCACGAACGCCATGATGCCGATTTCAACATCCAGCTTCTTCAGCGCCTCCTTCGCCTCCGGCGTCTTCAGGCCCGGAAACTGGAATACCTGGACGCCCTTTTCCTGCGCCGCGACTTTCAGCACATCGGGCCTGGCGCCCGGCTTCTCGGGCGCGCAGAACACGCCGGCGACGGTGTCGCCGCGCGCGAGGAAAGCCTCCAGCACGGCCTTGCCGAAATCCTGCTGACCAACGATGGCGAGTTTCATCAGGCGGCCTTTTTGGGCGGCAGCGAGAACGCGCCCGCATTTTTCAGCGAGCCGATCTTGCTGTCGTCATACGCGAGAACTTCCTTGAGGATTTCGTCCGTGTGCTCGCCTAGAGTGGGCGACCGCTTGATCACGGCCGGCGAGGCAGACAGCTTGATCGGCATGCCGACATTCCACCACTTGCCGCGCTGCGGATGGTCGAGCTCGACCCACATGTCGCGGCCGCGCACATGCTCGTCGGTGGCGAGGTCGGTGGTGCTCATGATGGGGCCGCAGGGCACATCGAGCGGGTTGAGGATCGCCATCAGCTCGCGCTTGGTGTACTTCTCTGCGAATTTGTTGATCAGCGTCCACATCAGCTGCTGGTTCTTGCGCCGCTCGGCGATGCTGGCGAGCTGGGGGTTGGCCGCCATGTCGGGCATGCCGACGTCCGGGCCGATGCGTTTGGCCAGGTCTTCCCACACCGCCTCCTGCACGACCACGTAGAGCCAATCATTGGGGCCGTGCGGCTTGCAGTGGATGGCGTTGCCGAGCTGGCCGCCGCCGGAATCGTTGCCGGCGCGCGGCACGTCGCCCATGTTCTGGTAGGTCGGCACGGAGTACTCGGGCATCCCGCCGTGGTTCAGGCGCTGGTGGTCGCGGAATTTGACGCGGCACAGGTTCATCACGCCGTCCATCATCGCCACCTCGACGTACTGTCCCTGGCCGGTCTTTTCCGCCTGGCGCAGCGCCGCGAGCAGGCCGATGGCGAGATGCAGGCCGGTACCCGAGTCGCCGATCTGCGCGCCGGTCACGAACGGCGGACCGTCTGGCACACCGGTGGTGCTCATCGCGCCGCCCATCGCCTGCGCCACGTTCTCGTAGGCCTTGAACTCCGCGTAGGGGCCGGAAGAGCCGAAACCCTTGATGGAGCCCATCACGATCTTCGGATTGATCTGGTGGATCTTCTCCCAGGTAAAGCCGAAGCGGTCGAGCACGCCGGGGCCGAAGTTCTCCATGATGATGTCGCACTTCTTCAGCAGTTCGACGAACACCTGTTTGCCCTCGGTGCTCTTCATGTTCACGGTGATCGAGCGCTTGTTGCAGTTGAGCATCGTGAAGTACAGGCTGTCGGCCTTGGGCACGTCGCGCAGCTGCCCGCGCGTCGCGTCGCCCACCGGGTTCTCGAACTTGATCACGTCGGCACCCATCCATGCCAGCAATTGGCTGCAGGTCGGGCCTGCCTGCACGTGCGTCATGTCGAGAATCCGAACACCTTTGAGTGCTTCCATGACTATTTCTTCTTTGCAGTTGGGTTGAGACTGGTGATCCGGCCGCTCTCGGTTCCCGCGGTCTCATCGATCACCGCGTTGATGAGCGTCGGCTTGCGCGAACGGACAGCCTCTTCCATGGCCTTGCGCAGTTCGGCCGGGGTCGTGGCGTTCGCGCCCACGCCGCCGAAGGCCTCCATCAACTTGTCGTAGCGCGCTCCTTTGACGAACACGGTAGGCGCCACATCGGGGCCGCCGGTCGGATTGACGTCGGTGCCCTTGTAGACGCCGTTGTTGTTCATGATCACGATGCAGACCGGCAGGTTGTAGCGGCAGATGGTCTCCACTTCCATGCCGGAGAAGCCGAAGGCGCTGTCGCCCTCGATCGCGATCACCTGCTGCTTGGTGACCACGGCGGCGGCCACGCAGTAACCCATGCCGACGCCCATGATGCCCCAGGTGCCGACGTCGATGCGCTTCCTCGGCTTGTACATGTCGACGATGCTGCGCGTGAAGTCGAGCGCGTTGGCGCCCTCATTGACGAGCATCGCGTCCGGATTCGCCTTGATGATGTCGCGCACGACGTTCAGCGCGCTGTGGAAGTTCATCGGCGACGGGGTCTTCGCCAGCGTCTCGGCCATCTTGGCCACGTTAGTCGTCTTCTTCGCGCTGATGGCGTTCAACCACTCGACCGGCGGCTTCGCCCAACCGGATTTGATTTCATTCAGAAAAGCAGAAACACAAGAACCGATGTCGCCCACCACCGGCGCGTCGATGCGCACGTTGCTGTCCGCTTCCTGCGGCGAGATGTCGACCTGGACGAATTTCTGCCCACCCCAGTCCTTGTGGCCCTTGCCGCCCCAAGTCTTGCCCTTGCCGTGCGACAGCAGCCAGTTCAGGCGCGCGCCGATGAGCATCACCACGTCCGCCTCCGGCAGCACGTAGGAGCGCGCGGCCGACGCCGACTGCTCGTGGTTGTCGGGCAGCAGTCCCTTTGCCATGGACATCGAGAGATACGGGATGCCCGTCTTCTCGACCAGCGCCCGAATGTCCGCGTCGGCCTGCGCGTATGCCGCGCCCTTGCCCAAAATAATTAATGGTTTTTTGGAAGAACGAAGTAAATCAACCGCGCGCTTGACCGCCTCAGCCGCCGGGATCTGACGCGGCGCTGCATCGACAACTTTGATCAGCGAGTTCTTCCCGGCCGCGGCGTCGATGCTCTGCGCGAACAGCTTCGCCGGCAGGTCGAGGTAGACGCCGCCCGGCCGGCCCGACACGGCGGCGCGGATGGCGCGCGCGATGCCGACGCCGATGTCCTCGGCATGCAGCACGCGGAACGCGGCCTTGGCGACCGGCTTGGCGATCGCGAGCTGGTCCATCTCTTCGTAGTCGCCCTGCTGCAGATCGACGACCTCGCGCTCAGAGGAGCCGCTGATCAGGATCATCGGGAAGCAGTTGACGGTGGCATGGGCGAGCGCGTTCAGGCCGTTCAAGAAGCCCGGCGCCGATACCGTGAGGCAGATGCCCGGTTTCTGCGTGAGAAATCCCGCAATCGATGCGGCATAGCCCGCGTTCTGCTCGTGGCGGAACGAGAGCACGCGCAGGCCCGCGGCCTGGGCCCGGCGGGTCAGGTCGGTGATCGGGATACCGGGCAGGCCATAGATCGTGTCGAGCTCATTGAGCTTCAACGCATCGATGACCAGCTGGAAGCCATCGGTCTGCTGCTGCGCTTCGGTGGCGATTTGAGGTTCGACGGTACCCATGAGGGTCTCCCCCGGAAAGAGTCGAAAATGATAGAGATTCGAGCCTCACGCCAACCTTGACTGAGGTCAAGCTTTTTCAGTCTAATCAACGGTTACCCAATGACAACCATCGCCAACCACCCGCAACGCAACACCCTGCGCCTGCAATTGCGCGAAAACCTGCTGCTGAAGGACATGCGCCAGGAGCAATGGGAGGCACTCGAGCCGCTGCTGACCGTGGGCGAGTACCGCAAGGGCGACCGGCTGGCGCGCCAGGGCGACGAGGAGATGGTGCAGTTTTTCGTCCTCGAAGGGATGGTCAAGCGGGTGGTCTCCAACCCTGAGGGCCACGAGATGATCCTGCGCTTCGCCGCCGAGACGGAGATGGACACCTCGTTTGCGGCCTGGCGCCTGCGCACCCCGATCCCCTACTCGATCGTAGCGGTCACCGGTGCGCGAACCGCCGAACTGCCGATGCCGCTGTGGGCCGAGTTCCTCGAACACCACCCGGAGATGAAGCAGCGCTTCGATTTCGAGCTGATGAAGCTCATGTCGGAGGTGATGGCGCACACCATCACGCTGCACCTGCTGGACGCGCCGGGACGGCTGTCACGTTTCAACCGCAAGCATCCGGAACTGGCTACCCGGATACCGAAGAAAGAACTCGCCGCCTATCTGAATCTCACCCCTGAAACGCTGTCTCGCCTGAAGCAGCGCTTCGGCAGCTGATTTACGCTTCCCCGGCGATTCTTTTTCTGATGATGGGCCTCAGGACGAAAAGGGCGAGCGCCGCCGCGATAATGTCGAATACGGCGGCGATGTAGTAAGGCACCGAGAAGGAGCCCGCGTACATCGCGGCCACCGCTGCCGCACCCCACCCGGCCATGATGGAAGCCAGCCCCTTGGCCGTATACATGATGCCGTAGTTGCCCGAGGCGTTTTTCGGACCGAAGACATCTCCCGTTATCGCCGAGAACAAGGCATAGATCTCGCCCCAGGCAAGGAACACGAACGGCATCAGGATCATGAACGCAATCGGATTTCCCGAAATCTGCGTCATCAGGAAGATGAGCACGCCTTCGAGCGCGAAAGCAAATGCCATCGTGTATTCGCGGCCGAACCTGTCCGAAACCGCGCCCCACATGATCCTCGCAAACGCGTTGGTGACGCCCGCCAGCGTCGCGACGAACGGGACAATCGCGATGCCCATGAACTTCGCGTCGAAGACGTTGAGGGACTTGGCGATCTGCGACATGTTGCCGGTCGTCATCAGTCCGCCCGTGCAGACCATCAGGAACATGGCGTACATGATGTAAAACTCTTTCTGCGACATCATTTGCGTCGCAGAGAAATCCCGCCGCGTTTGCACGACCGCTTTGGGCTGCACCCAGTCCTTGGGTAGCCAGCCCTTCGGCGGGTGATGCAGGATCATCGCCATCACGATGGCCACCACACCCTGGCCGATCCCCCACGCGGTCATGGCGCCGGCCCATCCCATGGACGCAATGCTGCCGCTGATCGGGATGAGCGTAAGCGCTGAACCGCCGCCGAATCCCGCAGCGGTCAGACCCGCCGCCAAACCCCTTTTGTCGGGAAACCATTTGACCGCATTGGCAACAGTGGCTATGTAGATGATGCCGCAGCCCGTTCCGGCGAGTACGCCGTAACAGATGTAGAGGTGGAACAGAGAAGTTGCGTACATTCCTCCGAGCACCCAGCCCAGAAAAACCAGCACGGCACCGACAATCATCAGATTGCGGATGCCGAACTTGTCGATGAAATATCCGGCCACCGGCACCGGCCAGGTTTCAAAGAGAATGAACAGCGTATAAATCAGCGCAATGTCGGAATACGGAGCACTCGCGAATTGCTGCTTCAGTCCGGGCGTAAAAAGGGTGAAGGCATACTGAAAGTTCGATATGACGACCATCGCCATGACACCGGCGGCCAATTGAATCCACCGGTTGCCCACAATTGGGCCGTAGGTCGTTACGGCGAGATCTGCCCCTGCCGTGCTGTCGATCGCCATGTTGCCTCCTCCATCGGACAATTTTCCTCGCCCCTTAACTTAGGGCTGTCTCACCTGCAGATTCTGCGGATATCGCACCGCGTCAAACCTTGACGGCAATCAAGAATACCCGTGCAGACTCTACGGTTTGGGCTCGGCCCGCTGCGCGGCGGCTTCCTGCCGCTTCGCCAGCCAGAGGCCCCAGATGACCACGATCGCGGCGCCGATCGCACCCGCAACCAGCACCAGTTTCACCTCCCCAACGGTCGGTTGGCCGTCGTGGAACTGAATGCCAATTCCCGCATACCAATTCGCGAGGACCGGATCGGTGACCAGCATTTCGCCGGCGACGAAGCCTATCAATGCCGCGCCGATAGTGATGATCATCGGGTAGCGCTCCATCAGGGTCACCAGCAGCGTGGCGCCGAATACCACCAGCGGGATCGAGATCGCCAGGCCGAGGATCAGCAAGGTCATGCTCCCGCCCGCCGCCGCCGCCACGGCGATAACGTTGTCCAGGCTCATCACCAGATCGGCGATGAGAATCGTCTTGATAGCCGTGAACAGATGATCGCTCGCCTTGATATTGTCGCCGCCGTCCTCCGGCACCAGCAGCTTGATGCCAATCCAGAACAGCAGCAGGCCGCCCACGATCTTCAGCCAGGGCAACGCCAGCAGTGCGACGGCGAATATGGTGAGGATGATGCGCAGCACCACGGCAGCGCCGGCGCCATAGAGAATCGCGAGTTTCTGCTGTTTCGGGGGCAGTGAACGCGCGGCCAGCGCGATGACAACCGCGTTGTCGCCGGAAAGAACGATGTTCACGCCGATGATTTTAGCCAGGCCGAGCCAGAACGCCTGCGTCGCGATCTCTTCCATGCCCCGCTCCTCCCCGAAAAGGAGGATTCTAGAACAGCCCGACGACTTTTCCGTCGATCAGGTCGATTTTCTCCGCCGACGGGACCTTGGGCAGGCCCGGCATGGTCATGATATCGCCGCAGACCATCACCACGAATTCGGCGCCGGCCGCGAGGCGCACCTCGCGCACGTTCACCACGTGGTCGCTGGGCGCCCCGCGCGCCGCCGCGTTGGTGCTGAACGACGACTGGGTCTTCGCCACGCACACCGGGTAGTGGCCGTAGCCGTCATCCTGCAGCTTCTGAATCTGCGCCTTGACCTTGGCGTCGGCCGTGACCGAGCCGGCTCGGTAGACCTTCTTCGCGATCTTGTTAATCTTCTCCCACAGCGGATCGGCATCTTCGTAGACGAAAGTCGGGCTGGAGGGCTTGTCGCACAGGCCGACCACGATCTTCGCCAGTTCGGCCGCGCCCTTGCCCCCCTCGCCCCAGTGAGCCGCCAGCACCACTTCGGCGCCCAGCTTCTTCATCCGCTCGGTCACCAGCTTGATCTCGGCCTCGGTATCGAAAGTGAACTTATTGATGGAAACCACGCAGGGGATGCCGTAGACCTTGCTGACGTTCTCGACGTGGCGCTCGAGGTTCACCAGGCCCTTCTCCAGCGCGACCAGGTTTTCCTTGCTCACTTCCTTCACGTCCACGCCGCCGTGGTACTTCAGCGCGCGCATCGTGGCCACGATCACCGCGGCGCTGGGCTTCAGGCCCGTCTTGCGGCACTTGATGTCGAGGAACTTCTCGGCGCCCAGGTCGGCGCCGAAGCCCGCCTCGGTGACCACGTAGTCGGCAAGCTTGAGCGCGCTCTGCGTCGCGAGCACCGAGTTGCAGCCGTGCGCGATGTTGGCGAACGGCCCGCCGTGCACGAAGGCGGGGTTATTTTCCAGCGTCTGCACCAGGTTTGGCGCCAGCGCATCCTTGAGGAGCACCGTCATCGCGCCGTGCGCCTTCAGGTCCCGCGCGTGTACCGGCTTTTGCTCCCTGGTATAGCCGATGACGATGCTGCCGAGGCGCTTCTTCAGGTCCTCGAGCGATGTCGACAGGCAGAAGATCGCCATGACCTCCGAGGCAACCACGATGTCGAAGCCGTCCTGGCGCGGGAAACCGTTGGCGGTGCCGCCGAGCCCGATGGTGATGTCGCGCAGCGCGCGGTCGTTCATGTCCACCACGCGCTTCCACTGGATGCGCCGCACGTCGATGCCGAGCTCGTTGCCGTGCGATATGTGGTTGTCGATCATCGCCGCGAGCAGGTTGTTGGCGAGCGCGATCGCCGAGAAATCGCCCGTGAAGTGCAGGTTGATGTCCTCCATCGGCACAATCTGGGCGTAGCCGCCGCCTGCCGCTCCGCCCTTGACGCCGAATACCGGGCCCAGCGAGGGCTCGCGCAGGCAAATCATCGCCTTCTTGCCGATATGGTTGAGCGCGTCGCCCAGGCCGACGGTGGTGGTGGTCTTGCCTTCGCCAGCCGGCGTCGGGCTGATCGCTGTGACCAGGATCAGTTTGCCGTTCTTCTTCGACTTCAGCGTATCGAGAAACGGCAGCGACACCTTCGCCTTGTAGTGGCCGTAGGGCTCGAGATGCTCCTCGGCGATGCCGAGTTTCTCGAGCGCGACTTTAGCAATGCGCTGCATTTTCGCCGCCTGGGCGATATCGATATCCGATGGCATGTGCGAGACTCCCGAAAGGAAGGCAAATTCTCACCGCACGCCATGCGGCGCGGCCTTGACTGAAGTCAAGCCGCTCATCAGAATCCGCCAGAATTGGAGATTCGATGCATTCAAAATTATTCGCGATCGCGGCACTCACCGCCGGCATCCTGGCCAGCGGCGGCGCGCTTGCGCAGCAGGGCGTGACCGCCACCACTCTGGTGATCGGGCAGTCGGCGCCACTCACCGGCGCCAACGCAGAGCTGGGCAACGACATCCGCAACGGCGCGCTCGCCTATTTCGCCAAGGTCAACGCCGCCGGCGGCGTGCACGGGCGCAAGATCGAGTTCACCACGCTCGATGACGGCAACCAGGTGCCGCGCGCGGAAGCCAACACCAAGAAGCTGGTCGAGGAAACCGGCGTGTTCGCGCTGTTCGGCTACGCCAGCGCGACGCTGTCGCGCCCCGCGCTGCCGACGGTGGAGAAGCACAACGTGCCGTTCCTAGGCCCGTTTACGGGCGCCGATCCGATGCGCGTGTTCAACAAGAACGTCTACAACATGCGCGGCAGCTACGCCGAGGAACTGGAGAAGATCGTCGACCATTTCGAGTCGCTCGGCATCAAGCGCTTTTCCATCGTCTATTACGACGACGTGGTCGGCAAGGAGAATCTTGCGGCGGTCGATCGTGCGCTGAAGAAGCGGAATCTGCAGGTGGTCTCGATCGCATCGTTCAAGGACCGCGCCAAACCCGACATCGAGGCTGGCGTGAAGGAGGTCGCCAAGGGCAGGCCCGACGTCGTCATCCTCACCACCCTGTACAAGGCGACCGCGGACTTCGTGCGGGCGGCAAAGAGTTCCGGCCTGAGCGCGCAAATGGCGAGCAACTCGTTTCCCGGCGCGAGCCCGCTGGCGAAGGAACTCGGCAAGGACGGCACCGGCGTGATCGTGGCGACCGTGGTGCCGCCGCCGGGCAAGCGCTCGCTGGCGATCGTGCAGGAATACCAGGCGGCGATCGAAAAGCAACTCGGCAAGAAGGAATATTCCTTCACCTCGCTGGAGTCCTACATCGGCGCCAAGGTGCTGGTCGAAGCGCTGCGCCGCGCCGGGCCGAAGCCCACCCGCGAGGCCTTCATGCACGCTCTGGACGGCCTGAAGGCGTTCGATACCGGCGGCTACCTGGTGAGCTTTTCCCCCAGCAACCATAACGGCAGCTCGTTCGTGGAACTGACCATCATCGGCCAGGGGCAGAAGTTCAACTACTGAGCTGTGCGCTTAGCCATGAATCTCGCTTAACGACGTGCCCTTTCCGTAGCCCGGATTTCCCGGCCGCGCGCCACCTTTGGTCACTTTCACGGCGCAATACTTGAACTCTGGAATCTTGCCGAAGGGATCGAGCTTCGAATTGGTGAGCATGTTCGCCGCCGCTTCGTAGAACGCGAACGGGATGAACACCGCGCCACGCGGCGTGCCCTCGTCCACCCTGGCGTACAGCGACACCGTGCCGCGGCGCGACGCCACCGTGATGATGTCGCTCGGCTCCGCGCCCAGCGCCGCAAGGTCGAGGGGGTGGATCGAGCACACCGGCTCGGGCTCGATGGCATCCAAAACCCCGGCGCGGCGCGTCATCGCGCCGGTGTGCCAGTGCTCCAGCTGGCGCCCGGTGATCAGCACCACCGGATACTCGTCATCGGGACGCTCATCCGCGGGAATCAGGTCGGCGGGCACGAACTTCGCGCGCCCGGTGGCCGTGGGGAACACCTCAGTGAACACCACCGAGGTGCCCGGATCGCCCTCGTTCTCGCAGGGATAGACCACGACCGAGTCCCGTTCAAGCCGTTCCCAGGTGATGCCGGCGATGGAATTCATGCCCTTGCGCATCTCGTCGAACACCTGCTTCGGGTGCGTGTAATCCCAATCCAGGCCGATGCGCTTCGCCAGCTCGTTGATGATCCACAGGTCGGGCTTCGCCTCGCCGGGCGGCTCGAGCGCCTTGCGACCGAGTTGCACCATGCGGTCGGTATTGCTCACCGTGCCGTCTTTTTCCGGCCAGGCGGTGGCGGGCAGCACCACATCGGCGAGGTAGCAGGTCTCGGTAAGGAAGATGTCCTGCACCACGAGATGCTCGAACTTGGCCATCGCGGCGCGCGCGTGCTCGACATCCGGATCGGACATCGCCGGGTTCTCGCCCATGATGTACATGCCGCGAACCTGTCCCGCTTCGGCGGCGCGGATCACTTCGACCACGGTCAGGCCTGGCTTTTTCTCGAGGGCGGTTCCCCACAACTTCTCAAAGCGCTTGTTGGCTTCGGGATTGTCCACGCGCTGGTAGTCCGGAAACATCATCGGGATCAGGCCGGCGTCGGATGCGCCTTGCACGTTGTTCTGGCCGCGCAGCGGATGCAGCCCGCAGCCCGGGCGCCCGACCTGCCCGGTCATCAACGAAAGCGCAATCAGGCAGCGCGCGTTGTCCGTGCCATGCACGTGCTGCGATATGCCCATGCCCCAGAGGATCATCGAGCCTTTGGACGTGGCGAACAGGCGCGCCACCTCGCGCAGCGTCTGCGCCGGGATGCCGCAGATCGGCGCCATCTTCTCGGGCGAGTAATTCTTCGCGTTTTCCTTCAGCGCTTCGAAGCCGCTGGTGCGGTCGGCGACGAATTTCTTGTCGACAAGATCTTCGTCGATGATGGTGTGGATCAGCGCGTTCAGCATCGCTACGTCGGTGTCGGCGTTGAACTGCAGCGTGTAGGCCGCGTGGCGAGAGAGTTCGGTGCGGCGCGGGTCGGCGATGATCAGCTTGGTGCCGTTCTTAGCCGCGTTCTTCATCCAGGTCGCCGCCACCGGATGGTTGGCGGTCGGGTTGGCGCCGATCACCAGCACCACCTCGGCTTTCATCACGTCGCTGACCTGGTTCGACACGGCGCCCGACCCAACGCCCTCGAGGAGCGCCGCGACGGAAGAGGCATGGCACAGGCGCGTGCAATGGTCGACGTTATTGGTGCCGAAGCCGGTGCGCACCAGTTTCTGGAACAGGTAGGCCTCCTCGTTGGAGCCCTTGGCCGAGCCGAAGCCCGCCAGTGCGAAGCGATCTTGATTTTTTATCTTGAGTAAACCAGAAGCAGCAAAATCAAGAGCTTCTTCCCAACTGGCTTCGCGGAAGGCTTCCTTCCAATTCGCGGGATCGACTGTGAAGTGCGCTGATTTTTTTACATCTTTTTTTCTAATCAAAGGTTTAGTAAGCCTCTGCGGATGCTGCACGTAATCGAAGCCGTAACGGCCCTTCACGCAGAGCCGGTTGTGGTTCGACGGGCCGTCGCGGCCGGTGACGAACTTGATGACGTTCGTCTCTTTCTGCACGTGGTAGGTGAGCTGGCAGCCGACGCCGCAGAACGGGCAGACCGAGTCGACTTTCTTGTCGATTACTTCCAGCCCCGCCTCGCGCGCGGGCATCAGCGCACCGGTCGGACAAGCCTGCACGCATTCGCCGCAGGCAACGCAGGTGGAAGCGCCCATCGGGTCGTCCTGGTCGAACACGATCTTCGAGTGCTCGCCGCGGAACGCGTAGCCGATGACGTCGTTCACCTGCTCTTCGCGGCAGGCGCGCAGGCAGCGCGTGCACTGAATGCAGGCATCCAGATTCACCGTCATCGCGGGGTGCGAAAAATCCGCCTTCGGTTGTTTTCTCGCCGCGAACCTGGGTTTTCCGACGCCGAGTTTTTTCGCCCAAACGTCGACCTTGTTGTTGAGCGTGTACTGCGTCTCAGGCATGTCAGACATCAGCAACTCGAGCACCATCTTCTGCGAGGCCACCGCGCGCGGGCTGTCGGTGGTGACTTCCATGCCCTGGGTGGGGAAGCGGCAGCAGGATGGCGCCAGCACGCGCTCGCCCTTCACCTCGACAACGCAGGCGCGACAATTGCCGTCCGGGCGCAGCGTGCGCGAATAGCACAGGTGCGGGATCGTGATGCCGTTCTGGCGAGCGGTCTCTATGATCGGCTCGTCGGGCCGGCCGACGACCGTCTTGCCGTTCAGCTTGAACTCGATCGGCAGCGTAGCCAGTTGCTTGGTGCTGATGCGGTCCATGCCCTACCCCACTTCCTGCGGGAAATATTTCATGACGGTGAGCGCCGGGTTTGGCGCCGCCTGTCCCAGGCCGCAGATCGAGGCGTCCATCATGGCCTGTGAGAGTTCCTTAAGCAACGGTTGGTTCCATTGCTTTGCATCCATCAGGGTCAGCGCCTTGGCCGTGCCGACACGGCAGGGGGTGCACTGACCACAGGACTCGTCCTTGAAGAAACTCATCAGGTTCTTCGCGGCTGTTGCCGCTTTATCTTTATCACTTAATACAACAACAGCTGCAGAGCCAATGAATGACCCATGGGGCTGGAGCATGTCGAAATCCAACGGCACGTCGCCCAACGACGCGGGCAGGATCCCACCGGAGGCGCCCCCGGGCAGGTAGCCGTAGAACTCGTGCCCATCGAGCATGCCACCGCAGAATTCAGCGATCAATTCCCTGACCGTGATCCCGGCTGGCGCGAGGTGCACGCCGGGTTTCTTCACGCGGCCCGACACCGAAAAGGAACGAAGCCCCTTGCGGCCGTTCCTGCCTTGCGATGCAAACCAATGCGCGCCCTTCTCGACGATGTCGCGCACCCAGTACACCGTCTCCATGTTGTGCTCGAGTGTCGGGTAACCGAACAGGCCCACCTGCGCGACGTACGGCGGCCGCAGCCGCGGCATGCCGCGCTTGCCTTCGATGGACTCGATCATTGCCGACTCTTCGCCGCAGATGTAGGCGCCCGCCCCCCTGCGAAGATGGATGGGAGGCAAAGGAAACGATGCCCGGGATTTCAGTTTGAAAAGTTCTTTCTCCAGAATGGCGCGGCAACCCGCGTACTCATCCCTCAAATAGATGTAGATCTCGCCCACGCCGGAGCACCACGCCGCGATCAGCATCCCTTCCAGGAACCGGTGTGGATCGCGCTCCAGGTAGTAGCGGTCCTTGAAGGTGCCGGGTTCGCCTTCGTCGATGTTCACCGCCATCAGCCGGGGCGCGGGCTCGGCGCCGACCAGCTTCCATTTGCGGCCGGTCGGAAATCCCGCGCCACCCAGGCCGCGCAGGCCGGAGTCCTCGACGATCTTCGAAATATCCTCGCGGCTGCGCTTGCCCGAAAGACAGTCCGCGATCAACTGGTAGCCGCCGTTCTTGCGATAGCTGGCGAATTCAATGTACGGCGTTTCAGGACAGCGGGTAAGTCCTGCCGCTACCGCCTCCTTTACCGCCGCGACGGAAGCCTTCAATACGGGATGCTGGCCGACGATGGCCACCGGCGCCGACTCGCAGCGACCAACGCAGGGCGCGTGCAGCACACGGACGTCTTTCCCCAGCGCAAGGCCCTCGCTAAGCTTTTCCGCGCCCGCCAGCGCGCAAGAGAGCGAGTCGCATATCCGCACCGTCAAAGCCGGCGGCGCCGTTTCGCCCTCCTTTACCACGTCGAAATGGTGATAAAAAGTCGCGACCTCGTAGACCTCGGTCTGCGAAACGCGCATCTCCTCAGCCAGCGCGGCCAGACGCGCCGCCGAAAGGTGGCCGTAGCGGTCCTGGATGCGATGCAGATGCTCGATCATCAAATCCCGCCGGCGTGGCTCACTGCCCAACAGGGCGCGAACCTCTTCGCGAGCTTTCGGATCGACGCCGCGACCTTTGAGACCATGCCTGCCTTTGCCGCCTTTTTTCACCCGGCAATTATCGGGGGCGGCGGCGCAAAAATGCTTGACTGCGGTCAATCCGGACCGGCCACCGCCAGCGGCAGGGTCTGCATGCCGCGAAACACCATCGAGTTGAGCCATTCAATGCGTTCCACCGGCGCGGCAAGTTCGATGCGCCTCCAATGCTTCAGCGCCGCCGGCAATGCCACCTGCCCCTCCATTCTGGCAAGCGGAAAACCAAGGCAGATGTGCATGCCGAATCCGAAGGTGAGATGCGCCGGACCGCCGCGCGCGAGATGCAGCCGGTCGGGCTGCTCGTAGGTCTCCGGATCCCGGTTGGCGGCATTAAGCATCAGGAACACGCGATCGCCGGGCTTCAGGCGCTTGCCGCGCAATTCCTGCTCGACTTTCACGACGCGCACCTGGGCGCCGCTCGGACCGTCGTAGCGCAGCAGTTCCTCGATCGCGCGCGGCGCCAGCTCCGGGTCGGCGCGCAGCGCTTCCATTTCACCGGGAAATGCCAACAGGGCAAGCATGCCGTTGGCGATGTGGTTGGTGGTCGTCTCGTGCCCCGCGAACAGCAGCAGGATGCAGGTCGCCACCAGCTCATCTTCGCTCAAGCGGTCACCGTTGTCTTCCAGCGCGACCAGCTCGGAAAGCAGGTCCGCTTCGGGTCGCCTGATTCGTGCCTGAATCAGGTCGCGGAAAAAACCGGCCATTTCCTGTGTCGCCTTCTCCGCGATATCGTACTTCTCGGGCGAGGTGCGCGAGCTGCCGATGAACAGCGCCATGTCGTCCGACAACCGCTTTACCTTCGCCAGCTCCTCCTTCGGCACGCCCAGCATCGCCATGATCACCAGCGCCGGCAGCGGCCCGGCGAAATCGGCGATGAAGTCGATGTCCTTGCGCCCGCCGATGCGCTCGAACAACCACTCGACCAGCGCCTCGGCCGCCGGACGCATGGCGTTCATCGACTGCAGGTTGAACACCTTGCTCGTCAGCCGCCTGAGGCGCGTGTGCTCGGGCGGGTCGCGGAACACCATCCAGGTCGACAAGTAGCGGACGATGTCGCCGATGCGCGCCGCCTCGGGCCCCGGCAGCGTGGCGAAGAACGGCCGCATCCGGTCCGAGGAAACCTGGCGGTCGAGCAGTACCTGCCGGACGTCGTCGTAGCGCGTCAGCACCCAGGACTTCAGGCGCGGGCTCCAGTGCACCGGGTCCTGCTCCCGCATGCGCCGGTAGGCCGGGAACGGGTCGGCGAGGAAGCCGGGCGAATCAGGGCGGAAATCGATTGCCTCGGTGCCGGACATTCTGCAATTATCAGGCAAACCCCTTGGAGGAAACCGATGAGTTCGCCTGTCGATCCAAACGACGTGATGATGACCGGGGAAAATTCGTTCATCCGTTACAGCCCCGACGGCGGCAAGACCCAGACCGACCGCGCAAGCCACTGGCGCGTGCTGTGGTGCCCGGCCGGCGCCGGCCACGCCCTGTTCATGAAGAGCGTACTGACCGGCGGCGAGGTGAAGATCTGGTCCGACAATCCGCCGGTGGCGCGCTGGCTGCAGAAGGAAATCGAATCGCTGCTGTTCCCGGCCTTCGCGGATGTGAAAACACCGGTGACCTCGGCGGCGTTCGCGCGCTCGGGCGGCATCGACACGCGCGCAGCGGAAATTGTGACTGCAAAGGACGCCGACATCCTGCTTGCATGGGAAGACTTCCACGCGCCCTTCGTGCTCACCATGCCACCCGGTTCCGGCGGACGGCCGATCGGCGTGTTCAGCACCTTCTTTCCGGCCAAGGCCGCCCGCATCTCGCTCAACGGCCGGATCGCTGCGGGGACCCCCTACGCGGAAAAACGCGGCGAGCGCGAATCCACCAGTGCCTGCCTCGCCTGGTCCGAGACCTGGGTTCGCCCAAGGTAAACTTCCCTCATGAAAAATAAACCTCTCGGCCGTACCGGCGTACAAGTCTCCGAACTGTGCTTCGGCACCATGTCCTTCGGCGGCGATGCCGACGAAGCCACTTCCGCCGCCATGTACAAGGCCACCCGCGACGCGGGCATCAACTTCTACGACTGCGCCGACCAGTACAACAAGGGCAAGTCCGAGGAAATCCTCGGCCGCCTGATCAAGGGCCATCGCGACGACCTGGTCATCACCACCAAGTGCTTCAACCCGATGGGCGAGGACATCAACGCGCGCGGCACCTCGCGGCGCCACGTGATCCGCGCAGTCGAGGCCAGCCTCAAGCGCCTGCAGACCGACCGCGTCGACGTATTGTTCCTGCACCAGTTCGACAAGCTGACGCCGATCGAGGAATCCATGCGCGCGCTCGAAGACGTGGTGCGCGCCGGCAAGGTGCTCTACCCCGCGGTCAGCAACTGGTCCGCCTGGCAGACCCAGCGCGCGGTGGACATCCAGGAGCGCAACAACTGGGCGCGGCTGCAAGTACACCAGCCGATGTACAACCTGGTCAAGCGCCAGGCCGAAGTCGAAATCCTGCCGATGGCCGAAGCCAGCGGCATCGGCGTCATCCCCTACAGCCCGGCCGGCGCAGGCCTGCTCTCAGGGAAATATTCGGGGGAAGCGAGCGGTCGCCTGAAGAGCAACAAGATGTACGAAGCGCGCTACGGCGAGAAATGGATGTTCGAAGTCGCCGACAAGTTCGTGGCTTTCTGCAAGCAGAAAGGCCTGCACCC
>JANXUV010000059.1 GCA_025356085.1 Betaproteobacteria bacterium | reverse complement strand
CGCCGTTCGTGCTGCCCCACCTCGGCGCCGCGCCCAACACCGTCAACCGCATCCTGGTCTGGGGCCTGTTCGGCATCGGCTTCGACATCTTGTTCGGCTACACCGGGCTGCTTTCGTTCGGCCAGTCCGCGCTCTACGGCACTGGCGGCTTCGTGGCGGCGTACCTGCTCACGCACGCCGGCTTCCCGCACGTGATCACGGCGCTCGTGATCGGCATGGTCGCCGCGGCGGTGGTCGGCTATCTCGTCGGCCTCGTCGCACTGCGGCGCACCGGCATCTACTTCGCGATGATCACGATCGCAATCGCGGAGGTCTTCTTCTTCGTCGAATTCAATCCGCTCTCGGATTGGACCGGCGGCGAGAACGGCCTGCCGGGCGTGCCGACCCCGAAGCTCGACCTGGGCTTCGCCATGCTCAACTTCACCTCCGGCTGGGCGCTCTACCCTTTCCTCGCCTTCTGCTTCTTCGTCGGTTTCGTGATCGCGCTGCGCATCGTGCGCTCGCCGGTGGGCGCAGTACTGGTCGCGATCCGGGAAAACCCGCTGCGCGCCGCCGCTGTCGGGCATAGCATCCACGCCTACAAGCTCACTGCGTTCGTCATCGCCGCTGCATATGCCGGCTTCGCGGGTGGCCTGCTCGGCGTGATGCAGGGGTTCATGCCGCCGGACGCCTTCATGTTCGATACCTCGGGCCAGCTCATCATGCAGACCGCGATCGGCGGCCGCGGCACGCTCGTCGGCCCGCTCGTCGGCGCCGCGGTATGGCTTTTCCTGCAGGACTTCCTGCAGTCCACCCTCAACCTTGGCGCGACCTGGAAGCTCGTGCTGGGGCTGGTTTTCGTCTTGCTGGTGTGCTTTCTGCGCCAGGGAATCATGGGCGGCCTGCGCGACCTCGCGGCGCGCCTGGCGCGCAAACCCGAGGCTCCGGCGACGAGCGCGCCCGCTCCCGTGCACGCGCCGGCCTCGTCTTCGACACACGCCCGGCGAGAGACACCAGGAAATCCGGCTGGTCCGATTCTCCAAGCGACGGGACTTACCAAGCATTACGGCGGCGTCATCGCCAACGAGGGCATCGACTTCACGGTCAACGCGGGCGAGCTGCGCGGCATCATTGGCCCGAACGGTGCCGGGAAGTCCACTTTTTTCAAGATGCTCACCTGTGAGGTGGCGCCGACCGCGGGGCGGATCACCTTCGAGGGCCGCGACATCACCGGGATGAGCATCACCGACGTCTGTCAACTCGGCCTCACCAAGAGCTACCAGGTGAACCAGCTCTTCAACCGGCTGACGGTGCGCGAGAACGTGACTATCGCCGCGCTCGCGACGCTGCGCGGCAAATTCAAGCTGGACCTGCTGGCGGCAATGGGTCGCGTGACCGGCCTCGCCGCGCAGGTCGAACAGACGCTCGCTCTCGTCAATCTCACGGCCCGGCGCGACACGCCGGTCTCGCAACTCGCCTACGGGGAGAAGCGCCGGCTGGAGGTCGGCCTGGCGCTCGCTGCGTCGCCAACGCTGCTGCTGCTGGACGAACCGCTCGCCGGCATGAGCCCGCAGGAGCGTGGCGAAACGGTCAGCCTGCTCAAGTCCATCGCCCTGGGGCGCACCATGATCATCATCGACCACGACATGGACGCGCTTTTCGAACTGGCGGAGCGGGTCACGGTGCTGCAGGAAGGACGGGTACTGGCCGAAGGGACGCCGGCCGAGATCAAGGCAAACGCCAAAGTGCAGGAAGCCTACCTGGGTGGCGTGCATGGCGTGATCGACCCGGGGCAGACCGCGTCATGAGCCTGCTCGAGGTCAAGGGATTGAACAGTTACTACGGGGATTCCCACATCCTCTTCGACGTCTCGCTACGCGTGGAACGCAACGAGGTGGTGGCGCTGCTCGGCCGCAACGGCGCCGGCAAAAGCACCACCCTGAAGAGCCTGATGGGCGTTGTCACGCCGCGCTCCGGCACGGTGACGCTGGACGGCGCGGAGATCGCCGGCCGGAAGAGCCACGCCATCGCCCGGGCGGGCATGCAGCTGGTCCACGAGGAACGTCGCATCTTCGGCAGCCTGAACGTCGAAGAAAACCTGCTGCTCGCCTCGCTGACGGCGTCGAAGAAATGGCCGCTCGCCCGTATCTACGGGATGTTCCCGCGGCTCGAGGCGCGGCGCGGCAGCCGCGGCAACGACCTGTCCGGCGGAGAGCAGCAAATGCTGGCGATCGCCCGCGCGCTGATCAGGGATCCCAAGATTATCCTGCTCGACGAGCCGTTCGAGGGGCTGGCGCCG
>JANXUV010000182.1 GCA_025356085.1 Betaproteobacteria bacterium | reverse complement strand
CCTTTGCGCCAAGGCCTCCTGGGAAGCCGCCAACGTCTGCATCCAGACCTACGGCGGCTTCGGCTTCGCCGCCGAGTACGACGTGGAGCGCAAGTTCAGGGAAACGCGGCTTTATCTCGTCGCGCCCATCTCGACCAACCTGATCCTGTCCTACGTCGCCGAGCACGTGCTCGGCCTGCCGCGCTCGTTTTAACGTCCCGGCTAACGCGCCACCCGCTTGCGGGCGGTCGCCGTTGGGCCGGTGGTTAGACCTCGCTCTTTGACACGTTTAAGCGCCTCGTTGATGCGCGATTGGTAACCCGTGCCCTGCGCTCGAAAGAATGCCACGACATCGGCGTCGAGACGGATGGTCGTGAGTACCTTGGTCGGGGACCTCTGTGGACCACGACCGCGACGCATGACCGCCGTGCCAAGCATCTCCTCCGACCAAGGAGGATTGTCCCGGTCAACGATTTTTGCGGAAGTACTCTTCGGCGGTTTCAAGGTAATAGCGCGCTTCATATTTTTCGGCCCTTCGTAAAGAGATGACGTGCATGTCCTCGTCCCGGTCAACGTGAACCAGGACGACCACTTCGCCACTCAGGATCCCGAACGTCACCAGCCGGCTTTCGCCGTAGTTCTCCCGCATGTCCTCGCGGGTGACGGTGAAGTTGTCCCAAATGGCTTCGGACCCCTCAAAGTCCAACCCATGCGCCTTGATGTTCCTGCGGCGTTTGGGTTCGTCCCAGGAGGTCATGCGTATATTGTAGTAACAATATGTGGTCAGCGCAACTTGAAGTTCGACAACTGCGCCGATCGGCCGGCCACCATATTGAGTTCCCGCAAGCGTTAGGTCTCAATGTCCACTTAATCGAATGAGGTTCCCAACCTGTCCAGCAATCAAGGTGTTACAGGACTTTATATCACCACAGTTCCTTACATGGTGAGGTTGGCGTGGATCAAGCCCCTGATTTGCATCGCGAAAGGAAACTCGCGGCCCCCAACTGGCGCCTCGCCTTCGCCGACACGAGGAAGCAGCGCCGAAACAACAGCGTAAGCGCCTACAGCGGCTTCTTCAGGAAGTTGCCGATTTCGCCGACCACGCCGCGGCGGAAGGCGAGCACGCAGATGACGAAGATCACGCCCTGTGAGATGGTGACCCAGGCGCCGAGCTGCGCGAGGTAGTTCTCCATCGTGATGACGATGAAGGCGCCGACCACCGGGCCGAATACCGTGCCGAGGCCGCCGAGGAGCGTCATCAGCACCACCTCCCCCGACATGCTCCAGTGCACGTCGGTCAGCGAAGCGAGCTGGAACACCAGGGCCTTGGTCGAGCCGGCGAGGCCGGCGAGCGTGGCCGAGAGCATGTAGGCGAGCATTTTGTAGCGGTTCACGTCGTAGCCGAGCGACAGCGCGCGCTGTTCGTTCTCGCGGATTGCTTTCAGTACCTGGCCGAAGGGCGAATGGATGGTGCGGTAGACCAGCAGGAAGCCGCCCATGAAGATCACGAACACGGTGCCGTACATGGCCCAGACGTTCGACAGGTCAATGAACCCGAACAGCATGCCGCGCGGCACGGCCTGGATGCCGTCTTCGCCGCCAGTGAAGGCGGCCTGCAGGTAGTAGAAGTAAATCATCTGCGCCAGCGCCAGCGTGGTCATCGCGAAGTAGATGCCCTGGCGCCGGATGGCCAGCAGGCCGGTCACCAGCCCGAGCAGCGCCGCGCAGGCAGTGCCGAACAGGATGGCAAACTCGGGCGGGAAGCCCCACACCTTGGCGGCATGCGCGGCGGCGTAGCCGGCGGTGCCGAGGAACATGGCGTGGCCGAAAGACAGCAGGCCGCCGAAACCGATCAGCAGATTGAAGGCGCAGGCGAACAGCGCGAAGCACATCGCCTTCATCAGGAATACCGGGTACAGCACCAGCGGCGCGAGCAGGAAGAACGCCGCCATCAGCGCCAGCGCAATTTTCTGGGAGCGCGGCATGCTATTTCTGCGTTCCGAACAGGCCGGCCGGCTTGGCCGCCAGCACGATCGCCATGATCACGAAGATCACGGTGTTGGAAGCTTCCGGGTAGAACACTTTCGTCAGGCCCTCGACGATGCCCAGGCCGAAGCCGGTCAGAATCGAGCCGAGGATCGAGCCCATGCCGCCGATCACCACCACCGCGAACACCACGATGATCAGGTCGGCGCCCATCTGCGGGCTGACCTGGTAGATCGGCGCCGCCATCACGCCGGCCAGCGCCGCCAGCGCGACGCCGAAACCATAGGTCAGCGTGATCATGCGCGGCACGTTGATGCCGAAAGCCTGCACCAGCGCCGGGTTCTCGGTCGCCGCGCGCAGGTAGGAGCCCAGCTTGGTCTTCTCGATCACGAACCAGGTGCCGAGGCAGATCACCAGCGACGCGACGATGACCCAGCCGCGGTAGTTCGGCAGGAACATGAAGCCGAGGTTTCTGCCGCCGGAGAGCTCGGCCGGCATGGAAAACGGCAGCCCCGAGGTGCCGAACTCATTGCGGAACAGACCCTGGATGATGAGCGCCAGGCCGAAGGTGAGCAGCAGCCCATAGAGGTGGTCGAGCTTGTAGAGCTTGGAGAGCATCAGGCGCTCGATGAGCATGCCGGTGGCGCCAACGATGGGCGGCACCAGCAGCAGCGACCACCAGTAGCCGAGGCCCAGCTTGCTGCCGAGCAGGTAAGCGACGAAGGCGCCCATCATGTACTGGGCGCCGTGCGTGAAATTGATGATGTTGAGCAGACCGAAGATCACGGCGAGCCCGAGCGAGAGCAGCGCGTAGAACGACCCGTTGATCAGGCCGATCAGCAACTGCCCGAACAGCGCTTGCGTCGGGACGCCGAAGATCTCGGTCATTTGCTCAATCTCTGTGCGCCAATCTAGAGGTTGCAACCACCATCTTTCTCCGGCCTGAATGCCTGGTCCGCCGGAATCGTGGCGCGGACCTTGTAGTAGTCGTACGGCCCCTTCGACTCGGAGGGCTTCTTCACTTCCACCAGGTAGGCCGGATGCAACTTGCGGCCGTCCTTGCGGATGCTGCCCTTGCCGAACAGCGGATCGTCGGTCGGCATCGCTTTCATCTGCGCGATGGTCCTGGTGCCGTCGTCCGTCTTGCCGGCCTCGACCGCCTTCAGGTAGTGCAGCACGCTCGCGTACACGCCGGCCTGCACCATCGTCGGGTACTTCGTGCCTTTCGACGCCGCGAGGAAGCGCTTGGTCCAGGCGCGCGTCTGGTCGTTCAGGTCCCAGTAGAAGGTCTCGGTGAAGATCAGGCCCTGCGCCTTCTCCAGCCCGAGGCCGTGGATGTCGGAAATGAACACCAGCATGCCCGCCAGGCTCTGCCCGCCCTTGGTGATGCCGAACTCCGAGGCCTGCTTGATCGAGTTGATGGTGTCGCCGCCGGCGTTCGCCAGGCCGATGACCTTGGCCTTCGAAGCCTGTGCCTGCAGCAGGAACGAGGAGAAGTCCTGCGCGTTGAGCGGATGGCGCACCTTGCCCAGCACCTTGCCGCCGCCTTTCAGCACCACCGCCTCGGTGTCGCGCTCGAGCGCATGGCCAAAGGCGTAGTCCGCGGTGATGAAGAACCAAGTGTCGCCCCCGGTCTTGACGATCGCGCTGCCGGTGCCATTGGCCAGCATCCAGGTGTCGTAGGTCCAGTGGATGGTGTTCGGCGAGCAGGCCTTGCCCGTCAGGTCGGACGACGCGGCGCCCGAATTGATGAACGCCTTGCCCTTCTTCTTGGCGATTTCAGCGATCGCCAGCGCCACCGACGAGGTCGGCACGTCGAAGATCGCGTCCACCTTGTCGACGTCGAACCACTGGTTGGCGATCTGCGAGCCGACATCGGGCTTGTTCTGGTGATCCGCCGAGATGATCTCCACTTTCATGCCCTTTTGGGCGGCGCCGAAGTCCTCGACCGCCATCCTGGCCGCAACCACCGAGCCGGGGCCCGCGATATCGACGTACAGGCTGGCCATGTCGTTCATGACGCCGATCTTGATGACGCCGTCGGATATCTGGGCGTTGACCGTGCCGGCCATGGCAGCGATTGCCACCGCAAGCAGTGTGCGTTTCAGTTTCATTGGTTCTCTCTCCTTGTTAAGAATTCGAAAAATCGTCATACGCCCAGATACTCGTGCAGC
Organism: Betaproteobacteria bacterium; assembly: GCA_025356085.1. Lineage (GTDB taxonomy): Bacteria > Pseudomonadota > Gammaproteobacteria > Burkholderiales > SG8-39 > RBG-16-66-20. The sequence continues at coordinate 5,049 of JANXUV010000182.1, read as the reverse complement.
TTGCCCATGCTGGCTTCCAGCTGCGTGTTGGGAATCATGTCCACTACCCGGCCGTTCTCCATCACGTAGTGCCGGTCGGCCACCGTCGCGGCGAAGCGGAAGTTCTGCTCGACCAGCAGGATCGTGAAGCCCTCGGCCTTGAGCTTGGTCAGGGTGCGGCCGATCTGCTGCACGATCACCGGCGCGAGGCCCTCAGTGGGCTCGTCCAGCAGCAGCATTTTCGCGCCGGTGCGCAAGATACGCCCGATGGCCAGCATCTGCTGCTCGCCGCCCGAGAGCTTGGTGCCCTGGCTCTTCAGCCGCTCCTTCAGGTTCGGGAACAGCTCGTAGATCCGCTCCAGGCTCAGGCCGCCCGGCGCCACCTCCGGCGGCAGCAGCAGGTTCTCCTCGACATTCAGGCTGGAAAAAATACCGCGCTCTTCCGGGCAGATGGCGAGTCCGAAGCCGGCAATCCTGTTGGAAGTCAGTTTTGTTGTTTCAGAACCCTTGAAACGAATGGAACCTTCGCGGCGCTCCACCATTCCCATCACGGACTTCAGCGTGGTGGTCTTGCCGGCGCCATTGCGACCCAGCAGCGTCACCACTTCGCCGTCATTCACTTCGAAATCGACGCCGTGCAGGATATGCGATTCCCCGTACCAGGCGTTGAGGTCCTTCACCTCCAGCAGCGACTTGAATGCCTCAGCCATGTCCCGATCCCAGGTAGGCCTGGATGACTTCGGGATTGGCCGACACCGTCTTGTAATCCCCTTCGGCGAGGATTTCGCCCCGCTGCAGCACCGTGATGCAGTCCGACAGGTGTTCGACCACCGACAGGTTGTGCTCCACCATCAGCACCGTGCGGTTGGCGGCGGCCTTCTTGATCAGCGCCGAGATGCGATCCACGTCCTGGTGCGCCATGCCGGCGGTGGGTTCGTCCAGCAGCATCATTTCCGGTTCCAGCGCCAGCGTGGTGGCGATCTCCAGCGCGCGCTTGCGCCCATAGGGCAGTTCCACAGCGGCGGTGTTCTCATACTCCGCCAGTCCGACCGCGTCGATCAATTCCCGCGCCTTGGCGTTGAGTTCGCTCAGCACGCCTTCGGCGCGCCAGAAATCGAAGGATGCGCCGCGCTTGCGCTGCAACGCGATGCGCACGTTCTCCAGCACCGACAGGTGCGGAAACACAGCGGAAATCTGGAACGACCGCACCAGACCCATGCGCGCGATATTGGCAGGGCTGGAGCCGGTGATCTCGCGGCCGTTATAGAAAATCTGCCCGCGCGTCGGCTCGAGAAAATGCGTCAGCAGATTGAAGCAGGTGGTCTTGCCGGCGCCATTGGGGCCGATCAGCGCGTGGATGCTGCCGCGCCGGACTTTCAGCGACACGTCCTGCACCGCGACGAAGCCCTTGAACTCTTTGGTGAGCCCGCGGGTTTCGAGGATGACGTCGTCGGCCATAGGTCGTGGATTCTACTAGGCGAACACCCGCAGCGCACCGGGCAGCAGGTCGATATTGAGCGTAAGCGCGTCCTCGAACGCGAGCTCGCCGTCCGCCTCCACCAGCAACGGCTGTTCTGACTCGATCAGCACGCGCTTTGCCCGCACCAATCGGAGGCGTGGATCACCCGCATGCGCGCCGCGCAGGATCTTCGGCACCAGCTGCAGGATCTCCAGCCTGCCGACCGCGTCCACCAGCAGCAGATCGAGCAGGCCGTCGTCCGGACGCGCGTCGGGACAAACGCGAAAACTGCCGCCGAAGGTGGTGCCGTTCATCACCGCCGTCATCGCCGTTTCAAGTTCGAAAGGCGGCGCATCGTCGAGCTGGATCTTCACCCGCAGCAACGGATAGCGGACCATCGTCAGCAGCAGCGCTCCCAGGTAGGCGCCGAAGCCTGTCAACAGACGCGGCACGCGCTTGACGTTACGGGCTCCGTGCGCGCCGAAGCCGATATCCATGCCGTTGGCGAAATAGCGAACTTCCGAACCCGACGTTATGCGCCCGACATCAAATTGACTGTTACCTGTCTTGAGCAGTTTCGCAAAATCATCTCCACTGCCTAGCGGAATGACGCCGAACTCGGTTTGACCGCCTGCCCGCATCAATCCATTGACGACTTCATGCACCGTGCCGTCGCCGCCCGCGGCGATGATGCGGTCGTAGTTGCCCGCTTCACGTTGCGCGATTTCGGCCGCCTCAAAGGGCTTGGACGTCACCGCTTCATCGAAGGCGATGCCCGTATCACGCAGCTTACGCGCAATGGCAGGCCATTCCCGCTGCGCACGCCCGCGCCCGGCGGACGGATTACGGACGATCAGGACTCTCAGCTACTTTTTCCAGCTCGGATCGCGCTTCTCGATGAAGGCGCTGGCGCCTTCGCGGCCCTCGGGATGCGCGAAATCGGAGGAAATTACCTGGCCCGCGAGCTCATAGGCGCGTGCCAGGTCCATGTCCATCTGCTGGTAGAAGCCGCGCTTGCCGGCGGCGACGGTTGCCGGCGGCTTCGAAGCAATGAGCTTTGCCAAAGATAAAACTTCCATATCAAGAGCATCAGCAGACACAACGCGGTTTATCAGCCCCCACTCCAACGCTCGCTGCGCGTTGATCGGCTCGCCGGTCAGCAGCATCTCCATGGCGTGCTTGCGCTGCAGGTTGCGGCCGATGGCGACGCCGGGTGTCGAGCAGAAGAATCCCCAGGTCACGCCGGAAGTGACGAACTTCGCCGTATCCACCGCGACCGCGAGGTCGCACTGCGCCACCAGCTGCGCGCCCGCGGCGGCGGCCGCGCCCTGCACTTTCGCGATCACCGGCTGCGGGAGCCTCGGGATGCTCATCATCATCCGGCTGCACTGGGTAAACAGCGCCGCGATCTTCGCCTGGTCGCCGAACGCGCGGATTTCCTTCAGGTCGTGGCCCGCGCAGAAGCCCTTGCCCGCCGCCGCGAGGATCACGACCCGGATAACTTTGTTGTTTTGTATCGACTCAAAAGAATCCTGCAGCGCGGTCAGCATCTCGCCGGTGAGCAGGTTCATCTGCGCGGGGCGGTTCAGCGTCAGCGTGGCGATGCCGTCGCGGTCCTCGCGCAGCAGGACGGGATCAGGTGTCGATGGCATGGGCAGACTTCGCCTTTTCGCGCAGCACGAATTTCTGTATCTTGCCGGTGGAAGTCTTCGGCACCTCGCCGAACACCACCGCGCGCGGCGCCTTGAATTTGGCCATGTGGGACCGGCAGAAGTCGATCAGCTCCCGCTCATTCACTTTAGAACCGGGCTTCAATTCGACAAAAGCACACGGCGTCTCGCCCCATTTCGCGTCCGGCATCGCCACTACCGCTGCCGCAACCACCGCGGGATGCCGGTAGAGCACGTCCTCCACCTCCAGCGAGGAAATGTTCTCGCCGCCCGAGATGATGACGTCCTTGGAGCGGTCCTTGATCTTGAGATAGCCGTCGGGATACATCACGCCCAGGTCGCCCGAGTGGAACCAGCCGCCGGCGAACGCCTTCTGCGTCGCCGAGGGATTCTTCAGGTAACCCTTCATGGTGATGTTGCCGCGGAACATGATCTCGCCCATGGTCTCGCCGTCGGCGGGCACCGGCTTCATGCTCTCCGGGTCCATCACGGTCAGACCCTCCTCCATCAGGTAGCGCACGCCCTGGCGGCCATTCAGGCGCGTGCGCTCGCCGATGTCAAGCGCATTCCATTCCTCGTGCTTGGCGCACACCGTCGCGGGGCCATAAACCTCCGTAAGGCCGTAGACATGCGTGATGTCGAAGCCGAGCTTCTCCATGCCCTCGATCATCGCCGCCGGCGGCGCCGCCGCCGCCACCATGCCGCTCACCTTGTGCGTGATGCCCCGCTTCATTTCTTCGGGCGCGCTGATCAGCGTCGAATGCACGATCGGCGCGCCGCAGTAATGGGTAACGCGATGTTCTTTTATTAATTTAAAAATTAATCCAGCTTCAACTTTACGAAGGCAAACATTCGTCCCGGCGTTCGCCGCCATCGTCCAGGGAAAGCACCAGCCGCTGCAATGGAACATCGGCAACGTCCACAGGTAGACCGCGTGATGCGGCATGCCCCAAGTGACGATATTGCAGATCGCGTTGAGATACGCGCCGCGGTGGTGATAGACCACGCCTTTCGGATCGCCGGTGGTGCCCGAGGTATAGCCGAGGCAGATCGCATTCCATTCGTCCGACGGCCACTGCCAGGCGTAGTCCGAATTACCCTCGCCCAGCAGTTCTTCGTAGGTCTTCCCGCCCAGGCGCTCGCCGGGGCCGGCGTACTCGGAATCGTCGACGTCGATGACTTCGGGTTTCACCTTCAGTTTCGCCAGCGCCGCCTTCACGGTCGGCGAAAACTCCCGGTCGGTGATCAGCACTTTCGCGCCGCCGTGCTCCAGCGTGAACGCGATCGCCTCCGCGTCAAGCCGCGTGTTCAACGCATTCAGTACCCCGCCGGTCATCGGCACGCCGAAATGGCATTCATACATCTCCGGCGTATTCGGCAGCATCGCCGCCACCGTGTCGCCCACGCCGACCCCCCGCTTCGCCAGCGCCGAGGCGAGCCTGCGGCAGCGCGCGTAGGTCTGCTCCCAGGTGTAGCGCCGCGCGCCGTGGATCACCGACACGCGCTTCGGATACACCGCGGCCGTCCGCTCGATGAAGCCCAGCGGCGTCAGCGGCGAGTGGTTGGCGGGGTTCTTGTCGAGGTCGGTCTCGAACTGATTTGTCTGCGAATTCATGGTGCCGAAAGTATAGCCCCGCCGTGCGTCAACCCGCATCGCAGAAATCCGTTACGAAGAGATGGAAACGCGCCTCACCTTACGCCCCGGCCAGAGCGGCACGCGCAAGCTCGCCGAACGCTTCGGCAAGCGCCTCGTCTGCGTCCGATATCGCTACGACGAAACCCTGCGCAGGCGCTACACCACCGTCGAACTGGTCGTCGTCGAGTCCGCCTGGGTGCCCCGGAGCCGGAAACCCCGCAGCACCCGATCGCCGGACGACATGGTTTACATCCGGGTCGGCTTCGGCGAAGAAGGCCTTCGCGCCAAGCTCAAAGCCCTCGGCG
>JANXUV010000026.1 GCA_025356085.1 Betaproteobacteria bacterium | reverse complement strand
TCGCGGCAGATCTCCTGGTCCGGCAGGGTGGTAACGGGGGCAAGGGTAGGAGTGTCAGGGTTGCTCATGTTCCTGTAGCCCCCACCCCAACAAGAACATGAGCAACCCTGACACTCCTACCCTTGCCCCCGTTACCACCCTGCCGGACCAGGAGATCTGCCGCGAAGCGCTGCTCGAGAAGTACGCCAAGGGCGAAGAATCCTCTGTCGAGGAGGTGCGCCGCCGCGTGGCGCGCGCGCTTGCCCAAGTTGAAGTCGAGGCCGAACGCGCCAAGTGGGAAAAGCGCTTTTACCAGGCGCAGGTGGACGGTTTCATCCCGGCCGGGCGCATCAATTCCGCCGCCGGCGTGCAGCTGCAGGCGACGCTGATCAACTGCTTCGTGCAGCCGGTGGGCGATTCGATCTCCGAGATGGTGGACGGCCGGCCCGGCATCTACACCGCGCTCGCCGAGGCCGCCGAGACCATGCGCCGCGGCGGCGGCGTCGGCTACGACTTCTCCTCGATCCGCCCCAAGGGCGCAGAGGTCAAGGGCACGCGCTCGCGCGCGAGCGGCCCGGTCTCCTACATGCGCGTGTTCGACCGCTCCTGCGAGACGGTGGAATCGGCCGGCGCGCGCCGCGGCGCGCAGATGGGCGTGTTGCGCTGCGACCACCCGGACATCGAGGATTTCGTGCACGCCAAGGACAAGGGCGACCTCGCCAACTTCAACATCTCGGTCGGCGTGACCGATGCCTTCATGTCCGCTGTCGAGAACGACACCACCTTCGAACTGGCGCACAAAGCGAAGCCCTGGCCCGGCGACGGCGTCTATCAACGGGCCGACGGCCAGTGGGTCTACCGCAAGCTGCGCGCGCGCGAGCTGTGGGACCAGGTGATGCGTTCGACCTACAGCCATGCCGAGCCGGGGATCCTGTTCCTCGACCGCATGAACCGCGACAACAACCTGTACTACTGCGAGACCATCGAGGCCACCAACCCCTGCGCCGAGCAGCCGCTGCCGCCGTATGGCTGCTGCTGCCTGGGTTCGATCGATCTCACCAAGTTTGTTTCGAATGCTTTTTCGGAACAGGCGAAATTCGAATTCGATAAATTTTCCAAAACAGTCCATTCCTCGGTGCGGATGCTCGACAACGTGCTCGAAGTGACGGCCTGGCCGCTCGAGCAGCAACGCAAGGAAGCGATGGCTAAGCGGCGCGTCGGCCTCGGCTTTACGGGGCTGGGCGACGCGCTGGCGATGCTGCGCCTGCGCTACGACACCGAAGAGGCGCGCGCGATGGCGGCGAAGATTTCAGCCGCGATGCGCGACGAGGCCTACAAGGCCTCATCGGATCTGGCGAAGGAGCGCGGCCCGTTCCCGCTCTTCAACGCGGACCTGTATTTGTCCGGCGGCAGTTTCGCGACGCGCCTGCCCGAGGAAATCAAGGCGCTGGTGCGCAAGAACGGCATCCGCAATTCTCACCTGCTGTCGATCGCGCCCACCGGCACCATCAGCCTCGCTTTCGCCGACAACGCCTCCAACGGCATCGAGCCGCCGTTCTCCTGGGTTTACACGCGCAAGAAGCGCATGGCCGACGGCACGCTGAAGGAATTCCCGGTCGAGGACCACGCCTGGCGGAAATACAAGCACATGTTGATCACGGGGGCCCTACCCCGCGATGGGGGCGGCGACACGGGCAAGCTGCCGCCGTTCTTCGTCACCGCGCTGGAAATTTCCGCGCGCTCGCACGAGCAGATGGTGGCTGCGGTCGCGCCCTACGTGGACACCAGCATCTCGAAGACGGTGAACGTACCGGAGGACTACCCCTACGAGGAGTTCCAGGACCTCTACATGCATGCCTGGAAATCGGGCCTGAAGGGCCTCGCCACTTACCGGCCGAACAAGGTGCTGGGCTCGGTGCTGTCGGTGGCCAAGGCCGTCGAGGCGCCGCAGGATTTCGTCGAGGACGACCGCAACCGCCGCATCCGCATCAAGACCCTGCCGCAACCGGTGCTGCAGAGCCTGCGCTGGCCCGGACGCCCCGACCTGGGCGGCGGCAATCCCGCCTGGACCTACATGGTCGAGCACCCGCAGTACCACTTCGCGGTGTTCGTCGGCCACGTCGAGAACGGCCGCAGTGGGCCCGACGCGCCTGAAGGCGCGCGGCACATACCGCATGCCTTTGAAGTCTGGGTGAACGGCAGCGAGCAGCCGCGCGGCCTGGGCGCGGTGGCAAAGACGCTGTCGATGGACATGCGCGCCAAGGATCCCGGCTGGCTCAAGCTCAAGCTGGAGACCCTCGCCAAGGCGGGCGGCGAAGCCTTCGACATGGCCTTCCCGCCCGCTGGCGAGAAAAAGCGCATGCCGTCGATTGTTTCGGCTTTCGCGCAGGTTCTTCTTCACAGGATCAAGGAGCTGAAAGGTTTCAGCGACGCCCCCACGCCCGTCCTGGACGCGATGTTCAGCCTGAAGGAGCCGAAGACCGGCACCGACGGCACCATGTCCTGGACCGTGGACGTGCTCAACCCGCGCACCGGCGACGACTTCGTGCTCGGGCTGAAGGAAATCGCCCTGCCGGCGATGGAGGGCTATCCCTCCGGCGTGACGCGCCCCTACTCGATGTGGCTGTCGGGCGAATACCCGAAGGCGCTGGACGGCCTGTGCAAGATCCTGTCGCTCGACATGCGCGTGCTGGATCCGGCCTGGATCGGCATGAAACTGCGCAAGCTGCTGGATTTCCCCGAGCCGCTGGGCGATTTCATGGCCTTCGTGCCCGGTAGCAAGAAGCAGGAGACCTTCCCGTCCACGGTGTCCTACGTCGCGCGCCTGATCCTGCACCGCTACGCGATGCTCGGCATCCTCGGCGAGGACGGCCTGCCGGTGCGCCAGATGGGGATCCTCGAGCAGCCAACGACTCCCGGCCAGGCTCGCGTGATGGCTGGCTCGGCCTGCCCGGAATGCGCCAATACGACCTTGATCCGCAAGGACGGTTGTGATTACTGTACGGCATGCGGATATACAGGCGTCTGTGGCTAGCTAGCGTTTCCCTCCCCGCAGCGGCATTGCTTGCCGCCTGCGGTTCGATGAATGTCGTCTCCGAGGGCGGCGACGGCAACCTGATGCTGCGCGGCTACGACCCGGTCGCCTACGTCACCGCGGGCAGCCCGACGCCGGGCCGGCAGGACACCAAGGCCGAGCATCACGGCGCCCTCTACCGCTTCGCCAGCGAAGAGCACCGGCGCCAGTTCATCAGCAATCCCGACCGCTATGCACCCCAGTTCGGCGGCTTTAGCGCCGAAGCCATGGTCTACGCGGTGCCGGCCACCACCGACGGCCGCACTTTCAAGATCATCGAGGGCAAGCTGTACCTGTTCGAGAATCCGCGCGCCAAGCTCTATTTCGAGATGGACCAGGAGCGCAACCTCAGGCTGGCGAACCAGTACTGGGAATCCGAAGTCCGCGACGCCCCCAGCTGGCAGGTGCAGGCCTGGCGGCGCCTGCTGTGGCGCGTGCCGCACTACAAGAGCGACCCCGAGCTCGCCGAGGAATACGCGAAGCGCTTCGGCAGGAAGCCCTAGGCCGAAAAGGCTTTCACCCAGAGCAGCGCGGCGACGCTCTTGGCGTCGGTGATGCGGCCGTCGCGGATCATCTCGAAGGCTTCTTCGAGCTTGACGTCGAATACCTCCAGAAACTCCCCCGCGTCCGGTTTCGCCGCGCGCATTTCCAGCCCCTTGGCGACGAACATCTCGATGCTCTCATCGCTGTAGCCGATGGCGTTGTGGATGGCGCCGATGCGGAGCCACTCGGCGGCGACGTAGCCGGTTTCCTCCAGCAGCTCGCGCTTGGCGGTGTCGAGAGGCGCTTCGCCCGGCTCGCGCTTGCCGGCCGGAACTTCGATGAACTCCTTGTCCGGTGGATAGCGGTACTGGCGCTCGAGCAGCACGCGGCCATCGTCGAACAACGGCACGATCAGCACCGCGCCGGGATGCCGGATGAACTCGCGCGTGCTCTCGCTGCCGTCCGGCAGGCGCACTGCATCCTTGTGTACTTTGAAAAAATCCCCGGCGTAGACCACCATGCCGGAGATGCGCTCTTCTTTCAGCTTACTCAAAGGCTCTTGATGGCCACGAAGCAGAGTTCCATCAGCAGCTCGGGCAGGATGCCGAGCGCCAGCAGCGCCAGGCCGTTCAGCGACAGCAGCACGCGCATGTCGGCGTGCCCCGGCACCGGCGTGGCATCGACGGGTTCATCGAAATACATCAGCTTGACGATGCGCAGGTAGTAGTACGCGCCGATCAGCGAGAACACCACGGCGACCACCGCCAGCCAGATCTGGCCGGCGTTCACCGCCGCCGACAGCACCGCCAGCTTGGCGTAGAAGCCCACCGTGGGTGGCACGCCGGCCAGCGAAAACATGAGGATCAGGAGAATGAAGGCGAACCAGGGATTGCGCCGGTTCAGCCCCTTCAGGTCCTCGAGGTTCTCGCACTCGAAGCCCTTCTGCGACAGGAACAGCAGCATGCCAAAGGAGCCGGCCGACATCATCACGTAGACCACCGTGTAGAACATCGAGGCGGCGTAGGCGTCGGTCTTGTTGAGGAGGTTGCCGCCCACCCAGCCCGACAGCAGGCCGAGCAGCATGAAACCCATGTGCGCGATGGTCGAATAGGCCAGCATGCGCTTCAGGTTGGTCTGCGCGATGGCGGTGATGTTGCCCAGCCCCATCGACAGCACGGCGAGGATGACGAGCATCTGCTGCCAGTCGTGCGCGAGGTCCAGCAGGCCGGTGCCGAGGATGCGGATCGCCATCGCGAAGGCGGCCAGCTTGGGCGCGGTGCCGATCACCAGCGTCACCGCAGTGGGCGCGCCGTGGTAGACGTCGGGGATCCACATGTGGAACGGCACCACGCCGAGCTTGAAGGCGATGCCGCAGACCACGAACACCAGGCCAAACACCAGGAACGCATGCTGCGTGCCGTCATTGGACACCGTGCTGATCTGCCTGGCGATCTCGGGGATCGACAGGCTGCCGGTGGCGCCGTAGATCATCGACATGCCGTACAGCAGCATGCCGGAGGCGAGCGCGCCCAGCACGAAGTACTTCATCGCCGCCTCGGTGGAGGCCGCGGAATCCCGGTTCAGCGCCACCATCGCGTAAAGGCACAGCGACAGCAGCTCCAGGCCCAGGTACGCCGTGAGGAAGCTGTTGGCGCTGATCATCAGCATCATGCCCAGCAGCGCGAACAGCAGCAGCGAGATGAACTCGCCGCGCATCAGGTTGCGGTCGAGCAGGTATTGCCGCGCATACACCAGGGTCACCGAGACTGCGAGGTAGGCGACGAGCTTGAGCAGGTTGGCCATCACGTCCGAGACGAACAGCCCGTTGAACAAAACGAACTTCGAGGTGCCGCTCACCCACTGGATGGTGAGCGTGGCGATCACGCACAGCAGCAGGACCACCTGCGCGGCCACGAAGCTGCCTGTGCGCCGCTCGCTCTTCACGAACAAGTCGGCGATCAGCACCACGCAGGTCCCTAGCAACAGGAGCATCTCCGGCAGTGCCGGGATGTGGTCGATGAGGGAAAGCAGATTCATGGTTCTCAGAACTTGGGCAGCGCCACGTGGCGCAGCAGTTCGTTGACCGAGGCGTGCATCACGTCGGTGAAGGGCGCGGGGTAGATGCCCATGCACAGCACCGCAATCGCAAGAGCGCCGAGTACCAGCGTTTCTCTTGAATTCAAATCCTGAAGGGAAGCGACACGATCATTCGCCACGGCCCCGAAGATCACCCTCTTGTACATCCATAGCGTGTAGGCGGCGCCGAAGATCAGCGTCGTGGCGGCGGCGAAGGCGAGCCAGAAATCGGCCCTCATCGCGCCCATGATCACCATGAACTCGCCGACGAAGCCGCTGGTGGCCGGCAGGCCGCAGTTGGCCATCGCGAACAGCATCATCAGCGCGGCGAATTTCGGCATGGTGTTCACCACCCCGCCGTAGTCGGCGATGTTGCGGCTGTGCATGCGGTCGTACATGACGCCGACGCAGAAGAACATCGCGGCCGAGACGAAGCCGTGCGAGATCATCTGGATCAATGCGCCTTCGACGCCATAGCTGTTGAAAATGAAGAATCCAAGCGTTACGAATCCCATGTGCGAGATGGACGAGTAGGCGATCAGCTTCTTCATGTCGGTCTGCACCAGCGCCACCAGGCCGATGTAGACCACCGCCACCAGCGACAGCGCGATCATCAGCCAGGCCAGGTCGCGCGAAGCATCCGGCAGGATCGGCAGGGTGAAACGCACGAAGCCGTAGGCGCCCAGCTTCAGCATGATCGCCGCCAGCACCACCGAGCCGCCGGTGGGCGCCTCGACGTGCGCATCCGGCAGCCAGGTGTGCACCGGCCACATCGGCACCTTCACCGCGAAGGCGAACAGCAGGCCGAAGAACAGCCAGTGCTGCACGTCCAGCGCCAGCGGCAGCCGCCACCAGTCCTGGATCTCGAAGCTGCCGCCCGACTTGTTGTACAGGTACAGCAGCGACACCAGCATCAGCACCGAGCCGAAAAAGGTGTAGAGGAAGAACTTGACCGCCGCGTAGACCCGGTTGGCGCCACCCCAGACGCCGATGATGATGAACATCGGGATCAGCGTGGCCTCGAAGAAGACGTAGAACAGCATCCCGTCCAGCGCCGAGAACACCCCGTTCAGCAGGCCCGACATGATCAGGAACGCGCCCAGGTACTGGCCGACGCGCTTCTCGATCACCGTCCAGCCGGCGATCACCACCAGCGGGGTGATGAAGGAGTTCAGCAAAATGAACAGCATCGAGATGCCGTCCACGCCCAGGTGGTAGCTGATGTTGAAGCGCGGGATCCAGTTCAGCCGTTCGACGAACTGCATGCCGGCGCTGTGCGCGGCGAATCCCGCCCACAACGGAAGGGTCACCAGGAATCCGCCCAGCGCGCCGACCAGCGCCAGCGTGCGCTGCAGCGGGGCCTTGCGGTCGTCTCCGCAGGCGAGCACCAGCAGGCCGGCGGCGATCGGAACCCAGATAGCGAGGCTGAGCAGCATCCGGCGCTATCCCGTGAACACGCGGTATTTGACGAGCGCGTAGATCGCGCAGACGCCGAAGATCATCATGAAGGCATACCAGTAGATCAGGCCGCTCTGCAGCAGCCGCACCACGCCCGAGAACCAGCCCACCAGGCGCGCCGAACCGTTCACCATCAGGCCGTCGATGACGCGCTGGTCGCCGCCCTTCCACAGCCCGGTGCCGATGGCGCGGGCGCCCCTCGCGAACAGCCAGGAATACAGCTCGTCGAAGCCGTACTTGCGCTCCACCAGCGCGTACAGCGGGCCAAGGCCGATGGCGATCTTCTTCGGCAGGTCGGTTCTTACACGATACAAATACCAGGCGGTCGCAATGCCGGCCAGCGCCAGCCAGAACGGCACCGCCGTCATGCCGTGCAGGGTGTAACTCACCAGGCCGTGGAATTCCTCGGGTTCCCGATACAGGGATTCCAGGAAATAGTCCCCGAACACCACGTAGCCCACCAGCCATCCCGCGCAGACCGAGGGAATCGCGAGCAGCACGAGCGGTACGGTCACCACCGCGGGCGACTCGTGCGGCGGATGCGCCGGGTCGAAGCGCGGCTCGCCGTGGAAAGCCATGAACACCAGGCGGAAGGTATAGGCGGCCGTCACGAACACGCAGGCCAGCACGCAGAAATAGGCGAAGCCCGCGCCCGGGATCTGCGCGTGGTGCGCCGCCTCGATGATCGCGTCCTTGGAATAAAAGCCGGCCAGCGGTGGAATGCCCGCCGAGGCGATGGCGCCGATCAGCAGCGTCCAGTAAGTCCAGGGCATGAATTTCTTCAGCCCGCCCATGCGCCGCATGTCCTGCTCGTGGTGCATGCCGATGATCACCGAGCCGGCGGCAAGGAACAGCACCGCCTTGAAGAAGGCATGCGTCATCAGGTGGAACATCGCCGCCGGGTAGGCCGAGGCGCCCAGCGCCACCGTCATGTAGCCCAGCTGCGACAGCGTCGAATAGGCCACCACGCGCTTGATGTCGAACTGGGTGAGCGCCACCAGGCCCATGAAGAGGGCCGTGATGCCGCCGATCACCAGGACGACCGATCTTGCGGTTTCACTTAATTCAAACAAGGGTGACATCCGCGCGACCATGAAGATGCCCGCGGTCACCATGGTCGCCGCGTGGATCAGCGCGGAGATCGGGGTCGGGCCTTCCATCGAATCCGGCAGCCAGACGTGCAGCGGGAACTGCGCGCTCTTGCCCATCGCCCCCACGAACAGCAGCAGGCAGATCAGGGTGATGTCGAGCGGGTTTGCAATTGCCTTTGCAAAGACAATCCCGTAATCGAGCGAGCCATAGTTCGCGAGAATCAGCGCAATGCCCAGCAGGAAGCCAAAGTCCCCCACCCGGTTCACCAGGAACGCCTTCAGGTTGGCGTAGATCGCGGTGGGCCGCGTGTACCAGAAACCGATCAGCAGGTAGGACACCAGCCCGACCGCCTCCCAGCCGAAGAACAGCTGCAGGAAGTTGTTGGCCATCACCAGCATCAGCATCGAGAAGGTAAATAGCGAGATATAGCTGAAGAAGCGCTGGTAGCCGGGGTCCTCGGCCATGTAGCCGATGGTGTAGACGTGCACCATCAGCGACACAAAGGTAACCACGATCATCATCAGCACCGTCAGCCGGTCGATCAGGAAGCCGATCTGCAGCGGCGTGTCGCCAATCACGGCCCAGGTGTAGATGGCGCCGTTCCAGCCGTTTCCTTTCAGGACATCGAGAAAAATGACGACTGAAAGAATGAAAGAAACCAACACACCAAGGATCGTGACGCGGTGCGACCAGGCGCGGCCGATGGCCTTGCCGAACAGGCCCGCGACAATCGCGCCGGCCAAAGGCGCCAGCGGCACGAGGAGATAGAGGCTTTTCATCCCTTGAGGGAGTCGAGGTCTTCGACGTTTATCGTATTGAGATTGCGGAACAGCACCACCAGGATCGCCAGGCCGATGGCCGACTCGGCGGCCGCCACCGTCAGGATGAAGAACACGAAGATCTGCCCCGCGATGTCGCCCAGGTAGTACGAGAAGGCGATGAAATTCATGTTCACCGCCAGCAGCATCAGTTCGATCGCCATCAGCAGCACGATCACGTTCTTGCGGTTCAGGAAAATGCCGACCACCGCGATGGCGAACAGGATCGCAGCCAGCACCAGGTAGTGCGACAGCGTCAGCTGCATCGACAGCATCGGCATCAGGCGTCCTTTTCCGAAGGCATGGCGACGAGCCTCACCCGGTCCTCGCGGCGCGCCTTGACCTGCTGCGACGGGTCCTGCGAGCGCGAATCCTTGCGCCGGCGCAGGGTCAGCGAGATGGCCGCCACGATCGCCACCAGCAGCACCACCGCGGCGATCTCGAAGGCGAGCACGTAGTCGGTGTAGATCAGCCGGCCGAGCTCCTTGGTGTTGCTGTAGCCCGGTACCATCGCCCTGGGCGGCGCCACCAGCCCGAACCAGCGCCCGTACAGCACCGCGCCCATCTCGAAGGCCATCAGGATGCCCACCAGCGCGCCCAGCGGCAGGTACTGCCAGAAGCCCTCGCGCAGGCGCTCAAGGTTGATGTCCAGCATCATCACCACGAACAGGAACAGCACCATCACCGCGCCGACGTAGACCAGCACCAGGGCGATCGCCAGGAATTCGGCGCGCAGCAGCAGCCAGATCGCCGAGGCGGTGAAGAACGACAGCACCAGGAACAGCGCCGCGTGGACAGGATTGCGCGCGGTGATCACGGCCAGCGCCGAGGCGATCAGGATCGCGCCGAACGCGTAGAAGACGGCGGCCTCGAACATGGTCAGCGGTACTCCGCGTCGGCCGCGCGGTCCCTGGCGATCTGCTCTTCGTAGCGGTCGCCCACCGCCAGCAGCATCGGCTTGGTGTAGTACAGGTCGCCGCGCTTCTCGCCGTGGTACTCGATGACGCGGGTCTCGACGATGGCGTCCACCGGGCAGGCTTCCTCGCAGAAGCCGCAGAAAATGCACTTCACCAGGTCGATGTCGTAGCGCGTGGTGCGGCGCGTGCCGTCGGCGCGCGCTTCCGACTCGATGTGGATGGCGATCGCCGGGCAGACCGCCTCGCACAGCTTGCAGGCGATGCAGCGCTCCTCGCCGTTCGGGTAGCGGCGCAGCGCGTGCAGCCCGCGGAAGCGCGGGCTCATCGGCGTCTTCTCTTCCGGGAACTGCACCGTGATCTTGCGTGCGAAGACGTGCCGCCCGGTCAGGGCCATCCCCTTGAACAGCTCGATCAACAAAAAGGACCTGAAAAAATCCAGAAGACGCGTCATCGCCACAGGCTCCAGGGCGTCTGCATCCAGGCGCCAATCACCACGATCCACACCAGCGTCAGCGGGATGAACACCTTCCAGCCCAGGCGCATGATCTGGTCGTAGCGGTAACGCGGCAGGGTCGCGCGGATCCAGAGGAACATCGACACCACGACGAAGATTTTTCCGAGCAGCCAGAAGATCGACGGGATCCAGTTGGTCAGCACGCTGTCCCACAGCGGCAGCCAGCCGCCGAAGAACATGATCACCGTGAGCGCCGAAATCACCAGCATGTTCATGTATTCGGCGAGGAAGAAGAGGGCGAACGCCATGCCCGAGTACTCGACCATGTGGCCGGCGACGATTTCCGATTCGCCCTCGACCACGTCGAAAGGCGCGCGGTTGGTTTCGGCGATGCCCGAGATGAAATACACCAGCAGCATCGGCAGCAGCGGCAGCCAGTTCCAGGAAAGGAACGAGAGGCCCATGGCGGCGAACCGGCCCTTGCCCTGCTGCTCGACGATGTCGGAGAGATTCAGGCTGCCCGAGACCATCAGCACCACCACCAGCGCGAAGCCCATCGCCAGTTCATAGGACACCATCTGCGCCGCCGAGCGCATGGCACCGAGGAACGCGTACTTCGAATTGGAGGCCCAGCCGGCGATGATCACGCCGTAGACCCCCATCGAGGTGAGCGCCATGATGTACAGCAGCCCGGCATTGATGTCGGCGAGCACCAGTTCCGGAGAGAAAGGGATCACCGCCCAGGCCGCCACCGCCGGCATCAGCGTGAGGATCGGCGCCAGCACGAATAGCGTCCGGCTGGCATTGGCGGGGAAGATCACTTCCTTGAATAGCAGCTTGATGCCGTCGGCGATCGGCTGCAGCAGGCCCATCGGACCGACGCGGTTGGGTCCGATGCGGATCTGGATCCATCCGATCAGTTTGCGCTCCCACAGAGTCAGGTAAGCCATGGAGAGGAACAACGGCGCCACGATGCAGGCGATGAACACCAGCGAAGTCACCAGCTCGTACACCGCCGGGCCCCAGGTCGGGCCGAGCTTCATTTCGGAGTAGGCGAGCAGCGCTTCGAGCATCTCAGGCAGCCTGCTTCGCGGTGATTTTCTCGAGCGTCAAAGCGCCGAACATCGCGCCCAGCGCAGCCGTGGCCGGATGGCCCGCGGATACGCGCACACAATTGTCCGGCAACTTGTCGTCCAGAGCGGCGGTCAGGCCTGCTTCCCCCGTGCCGGAACCCCCGGCCTGCTTCACGAGCACCAGCCCGCCCGCCTGAACGCCGAGCGACTGCATCAGCTTCGAATTCATCCACGCGCGCGGCGCCCACGCATCGCGCGTCTTCTGCAGCGGCGGCGAACGCCGCGCAAGCGGATCCGCGAAGTAAATCGGCACATCGGCGATGCGCTGGATACCGGAAACCGAAGGCTGGTTCGCTTTTATTTCTGAGATTTCATTCGACAGAAGCTTCGAAATATCCCTGCCCGCGAGACACGCATCCCGTACCTGCTCCGCCGTTTCGAACTCGAATCCCGGCAGGCCGAGCATGGTGCCCAGCACGCGCAGCACTTTCCAGGCCGGCCGTGCGTCGCCGAGCGGTCGCACCGCGGCGTGGAAGCCCTGCGCCCGGCCCTCGGTGCTGACGAACGTGCCCTGCGTCTCGGTGAACGGCCCGATCGGCAGCAGCACATCGCCGACGTCGGACTTGAATGAGGTGAGGTTGACGATGAACTTGCCTGCCGGGATCGGTGCCGCGCAGTCGAGCGCGGGATCGATGTTGAGCAGCAGCAAGGATTTTTTATTTTTAATTTCAAGTAAACCACCACCCGCGGGCAAGCCTGCTACGTATCCCCCGACGGAATTCGCCGCCTCTCCAAGGAAGCCGACTTTCACGCCGATGGCCTGCGCGGCCGCGTGGATGGCCGCGGCCTGCGGATGCTGCTGGGCAAAGTTGCCGAGCAGGATCGCCGAATTTTTCCCTGCTTTCAATACTTCTGCAAAAGACCCAAGAGCGGAGAGGATTTCCGACGGAGCAACGACCTTCTTGCTGGCGATCTTCATCAGCCAGTCGTCGTCCACCGAGTGCAGCACGTGGATCTGGGCGCCGCGCTTGGCGGCCTGGCGCAGGCGCTGCGCGATCAGCGGATGGTCCTTGCGCAGGAACGAGCCCACCACCAGCACGCGGTCGAGCTTGCCCAGGTCCGCGATCGGCATCCCTAGCCACGGGATGCCTTTGCGCTTGCCGTCGCCGGAGAAATCGCTGTGGCGCAGGCGGAAATCGGCCGGCCCGCCGAGTTTGCCGGCAAGGTAGAGCTCTTCGAGGGTGGAATGCGGGGACGCCAGAACGCCGAAATCCTTCAATCCCCGAATGGCGAATTCAAGCGCGAATTGCCAGTCGGTAGTTTCCCACTGGCCATTCTTCTTCACCATCGGCGCGGTCAGGCGCTCTTCCGAATTGAGCGCCTCGTAGGAGAAGCGGTCCTTGTCGGACAGCCAGCATTCGTTAATTTCCTCGTTATCCAGCGGCAGCACGCGCATCACCTTGTTCTGCTTCACCTGGATCACCAGGTTGGAGCCCAAGCCGTCGTGCGGCGACACCGACTTGCGGCGCGCCAGTTCCCAGGTGCGGGCGCTGTATCGGAACGGCTTGGAGGTGAGCGCGCCCACCGGGCAGATGTCGATCATGTTGCCCGACAGTTCCGAATCCACGGACTGGCCGACGAAGGCCACGATCTCGGCATGCTCGCCGCGGCCGATCATGCCGAGCTCCATCACGCCGGCGACTTCCTGGCCGAAGCGCACGCAGCGCGTGCACTGGATGCAGCGGCTCATTTCCTCGGCCGCCACCAGCGGGCCGATGTCCTTGTGCAGCACCACGCGCTTGTCTTCCTGGAAGCGCGAAGAGGAACCGCCGTAGCCGACCGCCAGGTCCTGCAGCTGGCACTCGCCGCCTTGGTCGCAGATCGGGCAGTCGAGCGGATGGTTGATCAGCAAAAACTCCATCACGCTGTTCTGCGCCTTCTTCGCCAGGCCGGAGGCGGTCTTCACCTTCATGCCGTCGGTGACCGGCGTGGCGCAGGCGGGCAAGGGCTTCGGCGCCTTTTCCACCTCCACCAGGCACATGCGGCAGTTGGCGGCGATCGACAGCTTCTTGTGATAACAGAAGTGCGGCACGTAGATGCCGAGCTTGTTGGTCGCATCCATCACGGTCGAGCCGTGGGCGACTTCGACTTCCCTGCCGTCGATTTCTATCTTGAGCATTTTTATGCGGCTTTGAGTTTTTCTTCTGAATTCATGAAAGCGCCCGCCCTGCCCCACTTGGGTTCTATTTCTTTTTCAACAAAACACCTTCCGTGTTCGATGTGATGCACGAACTCGGCGCGGTAGTGCTTGAGAAAACTCTTCACCGGCAGCGCCGCGGCATCGCCGAGCGCGCAGATGGTGCGGCCGGCGATGTTGTCGGCGACGTTGTCGAGCAGCGCCAGGTCTTCCATCCTGCCCTGCCCGTTTTCGATCCGGTGCACAATTCGGTACAGCCAGCCGGTGCCCTCGCGGCAGGGCGTGCACTGGCCGCAGGATTCCTCGAAATAGAAATACGACAGCCGCTCCAGCGCCCGCACCATGCATGTGCTGTCGTCCATCACGATCACCGCCCCGGAGCCGAGCATCGAGCCCGCCTTGGCGATGGAGTCGTAATCCATGTCGGTCTTCATCATGATCTCGGCAGGCAGCACCGGCATGCTCGAGCCGCCGGGAATCACCGCCTTCAGCTTGTGCCCGGCGCGCATGCCGCCCGCCATTTCAAGCAGCGCGGCGAACGGCGTGCCCAGCTTCACTTCGTAGTTGCCGGGCCTCGCGACATGGCCGGTCACCGAGAACAGCTTGGTGCCGCCGTTGTTCGGCTTGCCGAGCGCGAGAAAGGCTTCGCCGCCGTTCCTCACGATCCAGGGCACCGCGGCGAAGGTCTCGGTGTTGTTGATGGTGGTCGGCTTGCCGTACAGGCCGTAGCTGGCCGGAAACGGCGGCTTGAAGCGCGGCTGGCCTTTCTTGCCTTCGAGCGACTCCAGCAGCGCGGTTTCTTCGCCGCAGATATATGCGCCGTAACCGGCGTGGGCGAACAGGTCGAACGAGAACTCGGAGCCGAGGATGTTCTTGCCGAGGTAACCGGCGGCGCGCGCCTCTTCCAGCGCCTGCTCGAACAGTTCGTAGACTTCCCAGATTTCGCCGTGGATGTAGTTGTAGCCGGCGGTCGCGCCCATGGCGTAGGCGGCGATGATCATGCCCTCGATCACGCTGTGCGGGTTGTAGCGCAGCAAGTCGCGATCCTTGCAGGTGCCGGGTTCGCCCTCATCGGAGTTGCACACCAGATACTTGGCGCCCGGGAACTGGCGCGGCATGAACGACCACTTGAGGCCGGTCGGGAAACCCGCGCCGCCGCGGCCGCGCAGGCCGGACTTCTTCATGTCGGCGATGAGGTCCTCGGGCTTTACTTTCCCGTTGATCAACTTCTTGAGCGCCGCATAGCCGTCGCGCGCTTCGTAATCCTTCAGGCCCCAATTCTTCCCATCCAGACCTTTCATCAGAATCGCGTCGGGGCCGTAATCGAGAATGCTCATTTCAGCTCCTTCAGCAGCGCGTCCAGCTTTTCGTTCGACATGTAGTCGTGCATTTTCTTGTTGTTCACCAGCACCACCGGCGCCATGGCGCAGGCGCCCATGCATTCGCCTTCCTTCAGCGTGAAGCGGCCGTCCGGCGTGGTCTCGTTGAAGTCGATGCCGAGCTTCGCCTTCAAGTGATCGGCGGCCGCCAGCGAGCCTTGCAGGCCGCAGGGCAGGCAGGTGCAGATGGTCAGCTTGAAGCGACCCTTCTGCTCCAGGTTGTACATGTTGTAGAAGGTCGCCACCTCGTACACCGCCACCGGCGCCATCTCGAGGACGGCGGCGACTTCATCCATGGTTTCCGTGGACAACCAGCCCTTCTCGTCCTGAGCGATGATCAGAGCGATCATCACCGCGGACTGCTTCTGGTCGGCCGGATATTTGCCGACTTCCCCGGCGATTTTCTTCAGTGAATCGGCCGACAAGTTCACCGCGCTTTTCACCTGTCGATCTCCCCGAACACGATATCCATGGTGCCGATGATCGCCACCGCGTCGGCGATCATGTGGCCCTTCGACATTTCGTCCATCGCCGCCAGGTGCGGGAAGCCCGGCGCGCGGATCTTCAGGCGGTAGGGCTTGTTGGCGCCGTCCGACACCAGGTAGATGCCGAATTCGCCCTTCGGATGCTCGACCGCCGCGTAGCACTCGCCTTCGGGCACGTGCATGCCCTCGGTGAAGAGCTTGAAGTGGTGGATCAGCTCTTCCATGTTGGCCTTCATCTCGACGCGCGACGGCGGAGCCACCTTGTGGTTGTCCGTCATCACCGGGCCGGGGTTGGCGCGCAGCCAGTCCACGCACTGCCTGACGATGCGGTTGGACTGGCGCATTTCCTCGATGCGCACCAGGTACCGGTCGTAGCAGTCGCCGTTCTTGCCGATCGGGATGTCGAAAGCCAGCTGGTCGTAGACCTCGTAGGGCTGCTTCCTGCGCAAGTCCCATTCAATGCCCGAGCCTCGCAGCATCGGGCCGCTGAACCCCAGCGCCATCGCGCGCTCCGGCGTCACCACGCCGATGCCGACGGTACGCTGCTTCCAGATGCGATTCTCGGTGAGCAGCGTCTCGTAGTCATCTACGCACTTGGGGAAGCGCTGCGTGAAGTCGTCGATGAAGTCGAGCAGCGAACCCTGGCGGTTGCTGTTCATTTCCTTCATGGCCTTTTCATTCCTGGAATACTGGGCCGTATAGCGAGGCATCGAATCCGGAAGATCGCGGTACACCCCTCCCGGCCGGTAGTAGGCCGCGTGCATGCGCGCGCCGGAGACCGCCTCGTAGCAGTCCATCAGGTCCTCGCGCTCGCGGAAGCAGTAGAGGAAGATGGTCATCGCGCCGCAATCCAGCCCGTGCGCGCCCAGCCACAGCAGGTGGTTCAGTATGCGGGTGATCTCGTCGAACATCACGCGGATGTATTTCGCGCGCACCGGCGGCTCCACGCCCAGCAGCTTCTCGATCGCCATCACGTAGGCGTGCTCGTTGCACATCATCGAGACGTAGTCGAGCCGGTCCATGTACGGCACCGACTGGATGAAAGTCTTGGTCTCCGCCAGCTTCTCGGTCGCGCGGTGCAGCAGGCCGATGTGGGGGTCGGCGCGCTGGATCACCTCGCCGTCCAGTTCGAGAACAAGCCGCAATACCCCATGCGCCGCGGGATGTTGCGGCCCGAAATTCAGCGTGTAATTGCGTATTTCAGCCATCTATTCAGCCACGGCCTTCCGCGTAGTGCTCTTCCCTGACGATTCGAGGGGTGACTTCCCTGGGTTCGATGGATACCGGCTGGTAGATCACGCGCTTCTGCTCCGGGTCGTAACGCATCTCGACGTAGCCGGAGATCGGAAAATCCTTGCGGAACGGATGGCCGACGAAGCCGTAGTCGGTGAGGATCCGGCGCAGGTCGGCGTGGCCGTCGAACACAATGCCGTACAGGTCGAAGGCTTCGCGCTCGAACCAGCCGGCCGCCGGCCAGACGCCGGTCAGCGAAGCCACTATCGGGAATTCATCGTCGCTGGCGAGCGTGCGCAGGCGCAGCCGCCAGTTGTGCTTGATCGACAGCAGGTGCACGACTACCGCGAAGCGCCCCCCTTCCCTCGGCCGGTCGCCATAGGTCTGGTAGTCCAGGCCGCAGAGGTCAATCATGACCTCGAAGCGCAGATCAGGATGGTCGCGCAACTGCAGGGCCGTCGACCTGTAGTTTTTTGTTTCTAGAGTTAATTCCCCAAGACGCTCGGTGGGCTTCACGCCCAACGCATTCTCAATGGCGTCATGCAAACGCTGCAGCTTCGGACTCATCGCGCGATGGTGTTGGTGCGCTTGATCTTGTTCTGCAACTGCACGATGCCGTAGAGCAGCGCCTCCGCGGTCGGCGGACAGCCCGGCACGTAGACGTCCACCGGCACGATGCGGTCGCAGCCGCGCACCACCGAGTAGGAGTAGTGGTAGTAGCCGCCGCCGTTGGCGCAGGAGCCCATCGATATCACCCAGCGCGGCTCGGCCATCTGGTCGTAGACCTTGCGCAGCGCCGGCGCCATCTTGTTGCACAGCGTGCCGGCGACGATCATCACGTCCGATTGCCGGGGACTGGGGCGGAATACCACGCCGAAGCGGTCCATGTCGTAGCGCGCGGCGCCGGCGTGCATCATCTCGACCGCGCAGCAGGCAAGGCCGAAGGTCATCGGCCACAGCGAGCCGGTGCGGGTCCAGTTGATCAGCTTGTCGGCGGTGGTGGTGACGAAGCCCTGCTGCAGAATGCCTTCTATTCCCATTCCAGCGCTCCCTTCATCCACTCGTAGACGAAGCCCACCACCAGGATGCCGAGGAACAGCATCATCGCCAGGAAGCCGGCCATGCCGATCTCGTTGATCACCACCGCCCACGGAAACAGGAAGGCGATCTCCAGGTCGAACAGGATGAACAGGATCGCCACCAGGTAGTAGCGCACGTCGAACTTCATGCGCGCGTCCTCGAAGGCCTCGAAGCCGCATTCGTAGGGCGAGAGCTTTTCCGCATCCGGGCGATGCGGCCCGAGCACGGAGCCGAGCACCACCGGCGCTACGCCGACGGCGAGGCCGACCAGGATGAACAGCAGGATCGGAAAATACTCGGCAAGCATGTGCTACTGATTCCCCCGATCATCACCAACTGTTGGTGCCCACGAGCAGACTCGAACTGCTACGGCGGTTTAGGCCACCAGCCCCTCAAGCTGGCGTGTCTACCAATTTCACCACGTGGGCTCTACTCGGATTATCTCCTAAAAATCATTGAGGAACTTCCTTGCCTTTCGAACTGTCGGGCGTTTGGGGCGCCTCGGCCGCGGGTTTCTCCGCAGGGGATTTTTCCGCCGCTTTCTCGATCGCCGGCTGCGTTTTTACCGCGTCCAGCACGCCGCCGCCGACCTTCGGCTTGTTGGTCGCAAGGTACGCGAGCGCGAGGCTGGTGACGAAGAACAGCGTCGCCAGCACGGCTGTCGCGCGCGACAGGAAATTCGCCGAGCCGGTGGCGCCGAACAGGCTGCCCGAGGAACCGCCGCCGAAGCCCGAGCCCATGTCGGCGCCCTTGCCGTGCTGCAGGAGCACCAGGCCGATGATCCCGAGTGCGACCAGGACGTGCAAGGCAACCACTATCGTCATCCAATCCATGCGTTCAACCCTTTTCTTGCGCTGCGCGCACCGCAGCTTTGACTATTTCGAGGAAATCCACAGCCACCAGCGATGCGCCGCCAATCAATCCACCGTCCACATCCGGCAGCGCGAACAGCGCCGCCGCGTTTTCCTTCTTCACGCTGCCGCCGTAAAGCAGGCGCGTGCCCTGCAATCGATTCCTCAGGAAAAAATGCACTTCCTGCACCTGCTGCGGCGTCGCCGTGCGACCGGTACCGATCGCCCAGACCGGTTCGTACGCCACGACCGCATTTTCGAACAATTTTCTGTCGTTCGCGCGGAAAACCGCTTCCAGCTGCCGCCCGACCACCTCTTCCGTCTTGCCGGCTTCCCGCTCCGCGAGCGTTTCGCCGAGGCAGAGGATCGGCGTGATGCCCTGCCCCAGCGCCGCGGCGAACTTCGCCGCCACCGCCGCGTCCGTCTCGCCGTACAGCTGGCGTCGCTCCGAATGCCCGACCAGCACGTAGCGGCAACCGAACTCGGCCAGCATCGGCGCGGAAACTTCGCCGGTAAACGCCCCGTGCGCGTGTTCGCTCAAGTTTTGAGCGCCCAACGCCAATCGCGTATTCGCCAGCTGCCCGGCCACCTCCCCCAGATATGGGAAGGGCACGCACACCGCGCACTCCACGCCGTTCAGACCTGCGATTCCGGCGACCACTGCATCCAGCAGCGCACGGTTCGCAGCCCGGTTGCCGTGCATCTTCCAATTGCCGGCGACCAGGCGACTAGGCATTGTCCGGGAGTATCTGCAAACCGCTGAATTTTACCGTATTAACGCCGTTTTTGCGCTGCAGAAACCCATCGGTTGCGGGCATTCATCGCCCTGCCGCATAGGACGGCGGCTTGCTGTGCGGCGCGGGGGCTTTGCACAGCCGTTCGGCCGCCTCGCGGCAGGACTGCCCGGCGACGACACCGCAGGCGGCGGCATAACTGTTCGCGTGGCTGATGACGCCGTTCGACTGCGTGTCCGCGCCATCGCCAATGCGCGCACTCATGCAATCCACGGTTGCTGCAGCCATGCCGATCTGCTCAAGCCACGTCAGCCCGGCGATTCCCGCGCGATCCTTGCCGATGCCGGCGTCGTTGAGGATCAGCGCATGCGCGCCGGCATTCGCACCAAGGAAAGCGGCGACGACGCCACCATGCGAGCCCGCGACGAGAACCTTGCCCTGGACGTCGCCAAGCGTCGTGACGCTGTCGGCGATGACGATTTCTCTCATTCGAACCAGGGCGCGGCCAGGCGCCAGGCGACACAGGCCAGCAGGATCCAGATGGCAACGACCACCGCGGCGGCAAGGTAGCTGCGCGGCTTGCGCTTTTTCTCGGCGATCCAGCGCTCTGCCTTCAGTCGCGAGGCCTCGCGCACCGGCAGGGGAATCAGCTTGAGCACCAGCCAGATGCCGAACGGCACGAGGATCAGGTCGTCGAGGTAGCCCAGTACCGGGATGAAATCCGGGATCAGGTCGATCGGGCTGAAGGCGTAGGCCACCACCACGCCGGCGAGGATTTTCGCCGGCCATGGCGTCGCCGGATCGGAGCAGCAGAACCACAGGGTCAGCAGCTGCGCCCTCAATTGATGCGCGCGCCGGCGGATTTTCGCGAGCAGCACGCGCTCAACCCGCCGCGGCGCGCTTGACGACCTCCGCGATCGATTTGGCGGCGGACTCGATGGCTTCGCGCGGCTCGCCCTCGACCATCACGCGCAGCAGGGGTTCGGTGCCGGAGGGCCGCAGCAGCACCCTGCCCCGGCCGTTCAGCGAGCGCTCGGCGCGCGCCTGGGCATCGGCGATCGCCTGGTGCTTTTTCCAGTCGAAACCCTTCGGCACTTTCACGTTTAGCAGCACCTGCGGATACATCTTCAGGTCGGCGGTGAGTTCGGCGAGCGTCTTGCCCGATTCGCGAATGGAGGTGAGTACCTGCAGCGCCGAGATGATGCCGTCGCCGGTGGTGTGCTTGTCCAGGCAGAGGATGTGGCCGGAGTTCTCGCCGCCGAGCAGCCACCCCTTCTCCCGCATCATTTCGATCACGTAGCGGTCGCCGACGCGCGCACGCCCGAACGGCACCTTCATCGCCGCCAGCGCCTGCTCGAAGGCGAGGTTGGTCATCAGCGTGCCGGCGACGCCGGCGATTTTTCCCTTCGCCGCACTGTGCTTGACGATGGCGTACAGCAGCTGGTCGCCGTCGTAGGTCGTGCCCGCCGCGTCCACCATCACCAGGCGGTCCGCATCGCCGTCCACCGCGATGCCGAGATCCGCCTTTTTGCGCTTCACTTCCGCCACCAGATTGTCCGCCGCCGTGGCGCCGAAGCCGTCGTTGATATTGAAGCCGTCGGGAGATACGCCGATCGCGCTCACGGTCGCGCCCAGTTCGTGGAATACCTTCGGCGCGACTTCGTACGCCGCGCCGTGGGCACAATCGACCACGATGGTCATGCCCTTGAGATCCAATTCGTTCGGGAACGTGGACTTGCAGAACTCGACGTAGCGCCCCTGCGCATCGTCCACGCGGCGGGCCCGGCCAAGGTGCGCCGATTCGTTGCAGCCGATCGGCTGCTCCATCCTGCGCTCGATCTCGGCCTCCACCGCGTCCGGCTGCTTGAAGCCGTCACGCGAGAAGAACTTGATGCCGTTGTCGGCGTAGGGATTGTGCGAAGCGCTGATCACCACGCCCGCCGAGAGCCGCAGCGCGCGCGTGAGGTAGGCGACGCCCGGCGTCGGCAGCGGGCCGCACAGCAGCACGTCCACGCCAGCCGCGGAAAAGCCGGCTTCGAGCGCCGCCTCGACCATGTAGCCGGAGATACGGGTGTCCTTGCCGATCAGCACCGAGGGCCGTTCGGCGCGCCCGTCGACCCGCTGATCTGCCCGCAGACCCGCGCGCCGATCCACCATCACGCAGCCTGCTGCATAACCCAGGCGCATGACCAAATCCGGCGTCATCGGGCTCTGCCCGACCGTCCCGCGCACGCCGTCCGTGCCGAAGTACTTTCTGCTCATGCCTTCCCCAGTGCCTGCATCACGGTCAGCGCGTCGCGCGTTTCCGCGACGTCGTGCACACGCAGTATTGTCGCTCCATGCTGGACCGCGAGCAAAGCGGCCGCCAGGCTCGCCGCCATGCGCTCGGTGACCGGCCGCCCGGTGATGGCCCCCAGCGTGGATTTGCGCGACCAGCCGGCGACCACCGGCACCCCGAGCGCGGCCATCTCGGACAGCCGCTTCAGCAGGCTGAAATTATGCGCTACGGTCTTGCCGAAGCCGAAGCCTGGATCGACGGTGATTCGATCCTTTTCAATACCGGCTATTTGGCATGCTGAAATTCTGGCCGAAAGAAATTCCCGGACTTCAAGAACCACATCCCCATAGCTGGGCGCGTTCTGCATGGTCGCTGGATCGCCCTGCTTGTGCATCAGGCACACGGCGCAATCGGTATCAGCTACGGCGTCCAGCGCACCGGGCGCAGTCAGCGCCTCGATGTCGTTGATCATGGATGCGCCCTCGGCCAGGACTGCCCGCATCACCGAGGGCCTGCGCGTATCGACGGACACCGGAACGTTCTTCAAGGCCTTCAGGACGGGCAGTACGCGCTGAAGCTCCTCGTCCTCCGCAACGGCCTGGGCACCAGGCCGTGAGGACTCGCCGCCGATATCCAGAATATCTGCACCTTCGTCCACGAGGCGACGGCCATGCGCGATCGCCGCCTTCGCATCAAGAAATTGACCGCCGTCGGAAAAGGAATCGGGCGTGACGTTCACCACGCCCATCAGCAGCGGACGGTCGAGCGGCAGGAGGAACCCGCCGCAGCGCAGGACCCCGATCAGAGGCCCGGTCTCAGGTGCTGGCGGCGGGCGCGGCAGCGCCCTGCGCGCCGTCGGGCGGCGTGCTCGGCGTATTGCCCGCGGCCGGAATTTTCGGCGCACGCGGCGGCTTGCCGGCCATGATGTCGTTCAACTGCTCGGCGTCGAGCGTCTCCCATTCGAGCAGTGCCTTGGTCATCGCCTCGACCTTGTCGCGGTTCTCTTCCAGCAGCCGGCGCGCGACCTTGTACTGCTCGTCGATGATGCGGCGGATTTCTGCATCCACCTTCTGCAGCGTGGTCTCGGACACGTTCTTGTGCGTGGTGATCGAGCGGCCGAGGAACACCTCGCCCTCGTTTTCGCCGTAGACCATCGGCCCGAGCGTGTCGGACATGCCCCACTGCGTCACCATGCGGCGGGCGATCTCGGTGGCGCGCTCGAAGTCGTTCGAGGCGCCGGTGGTCATCTGGTTCATGAACAGCTCTTCGGCGATGCGGCCGCCGAACAGCACGGTGATGGTGTTGAGCAGCCTCTCGCGGTCCTGGCTGTAGCGGTCTTCCGTCGGCAGCTGCATGGTTACGCCCAGCGCGCGACCGCGCGGGATGATGGTCACCTTGTGCACCGGGTCGGTCTTCGGCAGCAGCTTGGCGACCACCGCGTGGCCGGACTCGTGGTAGGCGGTGTTGCGGCGCTCTTCCTCCGGCATCACCAGCGAGCGCCGCTCGGCGCCCATGATGACCTTGTCCTTGGCCATCTCGAAATCATCCATGTCCACCAGGCGCTTGTTCTTGCGCGCGGCGAACAGGGCCGCTTCATTGACCAGGTTGGCGAGGTCGGCACCGGACATGCCCGGCGTACCGCGCGCAATGATGTCGGCCTTGACGTCGGGTGCCATCGGCACCT
>JANXUV010000024.1 GCA_025356085.1 Betaproteobacteria bacterium | reverse complement strand
CAGCGCGCGCTGGTGGAGCAGGAGTTGATCCTGACCAACGCCACCGTCGGCATCGTCTTCGCGCGCAACCGCCAACTGCAACGCTGCAACCCGCGCTTCGAGCAGATGTTCGGCTACGGCCCTGGCGAGATGCTGGGCAAGACCAGCGCCGACTTGTTCCTTTCGCCGCAGGAATACGAGCGCGCGGTCGAGCGGATCTACGCGGACCTCGCGGCCACCGGCGCCTATACCGTCGAGCAGCAGGTGCAGCGCAAGGACGGCAGTACCTTCTGGTGCAAGGTGGTCGCCAAGGCGATCGACCCGAAGAACCCCGAGGATGGCGCGATCAGCATCTACGAGGACATCACCACCGAGCGCGCTTCGCGCAACGAGCTCGAGCACGCGGTGACGGAACGGACCCTGGAACTGAAGGATGCAAACGAGCGCCTGCAGGCCGAGATCGCCGACCGGCGCCAGGCCGAGACGCGCGCACAGCACCTGGCCGACCACGACGCGCTTACCGGCCTGCCCAACCGCCGGCTGCTGGAGGACCGCCTCACGCAGGCTCTGGCCGCCAGCCAGCGCGACCGCAAGCAGACCGCGGTGATGTTCGTGGATCTCGACCGCTTCAAGAACATCAACGACTCGCTCGGCCACGCGGCCGGCGACCTGGTGCTGAAGGAATGCGCCGAGCGGCTCGTCAAGCAGCTGCGTGTGGTGGACACCATCTGCCGCATGGGCGGCGACGAATTCGTGGTGGTGCTGCCCGAAATCAAGCGCGCCTCTGACGCCGCCAACGTCGCCGCGAAGATACTGGAAACCGTGGCGCTGCCGTTCATGGTCGAGGACCGCGAGCTGCACATCACGCCGTCGATTGGCATCAGCGTCTTCCCGGATGACGGGCGCGACGCGGAAAGCCTGATCCGGAACGCCGATGCGGCGATGTACCATGCGAAGGAAACCGGCCGCGCCAACTACCAGTTCTTCACCGAGCAGATGAACCAGGCCGCCTCGCGCCGCCTGGCGCTGGAAGGCGACCTGCGGCAGGCGGTGCTCAAGGGCGAGATGCGCGCCTGGTACCAGCCGGTGGTGGAGGCGGCCAGCGGCAAAGTGGCGTCGCACGAGGTGTTGCTGCGCTGGCAGCATCCGACGCGCGGCGTGATCGAGCCGGCGGAGTTCATCCATATCGCGGAAGACACCGGCCTGATCCAGCGCCTGGGCGAGTGGCTGCTGGGCGAGGCCTGCCGCTGGAGCGCCTTCATCGGCGTCGAGCGCGGCCTGCCGGTCAGCATCAACCTGTCGGCGCGCCAGTTCCACGACCCGAAACTCGCCGCCATGGTGGCGCGCGTGCTGAAGGATTCCGGCCTGCCGCCGCGGCTGCTGGAGTTCGAGGTGCCCGAGCGGGTGGTGATGCAGAACACCGACCTCGCGCTGACGGTGCTGCGCAAGCTGCGCGAGCTGGGCGTGGCGGTGGCGATCGACGGCTTCGGCTCCGCGTATTCGAGCCTGGTCGGCCTGCGCCAGCTGCCGGTCAGCAAGCTGAAGATCGACCGCACGCTGGTCGCTGAGGTGCACAAGGAGGGCCGGCCGATCGTCGCCGGCATCGTCAGCCTGGCGCACGCGCTCGATCTGAAAGTCACCGCGGTCGGCGTGGAGAGCGAGGCGCAACGCGAGGCGCTCAAGGCCTGCGGCTGCGACTACCTGCAGGGCTTCCTGACCGGCAAGCCGGTGGATTCGGAAACCGCGTCGAAAGACTACGTCTAGATCGACCGGCCTTTTTTCTCTTTCAACAGTTCTTCCGCGCTTTCTATGTTCTCCTCGACGCCTGCCATGTTCGGATTGACGGCCAGCGCGCGACGCCAATAGAGGATTGCTTTTTCATACTGTTCCAGCCGGGTGTAGATCTGGCCGTAGCCCGACAGCGCGCCGAAATGGTACGGGTTGCGCCTGATCACCTGGTCGCAGTCGGCGAGCGAATGCCGGTAGTCGCCGGCGAGGAAATAGGCCGTCGCACGCTTGTTCCAGCCTTCGGCGAAGCCGGGCTTGCGGCGGATGATTTCGCCGAAGGTGGCGATCGCCTCGTCGAGCCGGGCCGACTGCATCTGCTCG
>JANXUV010000023.1 GCA_025356085.1 Betaproteobacteria bacterium | reverse complement strand
TTGCTCCTCGTCGTGGTCGTCCTGAGTATTGGTGCCGGAGCTCTGTTCGCCCGTGACATGCCATTTGGCTGGAAAGACGCTCTCATCTCCTTCTTTGTGTTTGCTACGTTGATCTTTCTCGCGTCTGGCCTTTCAGCCCTTGCGTGGTGGAAGGTTGCCATGAGGCCTAACAACACAGTTGAGAGGGACGGGGAACCTCATCCGATAAAGTGGACAGCTCGACCTAATGCTAAGACGCACTTCAGCTCACTGTATGAATAGGAAGGCCGGCTATCTCCTCGGAGATCCCAGCAACGCAGTCCTCCCTATGCAAAGCAGCCTTTCCAAGTCGATGTCATGGCTAACGCTTCCCGTACCCTCGGGGCCTGTGGCTAACGCAATCTGGCCCCAGTGAATGTGTCCACCAAATCGGATGAAGATCACTGCTTCAGGACCGTGTTCGTAGATTCCAACGCGCCGGGCATTCTGGCGGATTGCGGCATCTATCTGCAGAACGCGAAGGACCTCGCGCCGAGACTGTACATTTTCAGGAACGATTCGCAGCAGAGCGCGGATACGACGAGCCTGGCTGCGCAGGCAACTCCAAAAGGGACGCCCATCGTTGCTGGTGCAGTGGGTGCCGCGCTGGGCGGCGCGATCGTCGATGCAATCATCGCTTCGGAGCGGAACAAGCCAAGATTCATGGGCGAGAGGCTCCAGCCGCCCGGCCCTGCATTCCGGGCCAAACTGAAGTCAGAGTAACTGCCTGGCAGCTCCTCGGCTGATGATTTTCGCGAGGGGGCACTCACGATGACCGTCACCATCACCGCGAAGCGCGGCCCGCCTACCAGCGGGCGTTCGCCGCGCTATTGGCGGTCAACGCCGGCAAGCCAGCCGCCGGCTGATTCCCTGCTGTGGCATCCTTCCGGCTCCTGGACTGAGGAGACCCGGAATGAGATGTTCGCAGGCTGCAAAACCCGGCTGCAGGTTGCTTGCCCTCGCGCTGGCGTTTGCCGCGCCCCTGCCCGCCTTCGCGCAGGACGACTTCCCGAACAAACCCATCCGCCTCATCACGCCTGCCGCGCAGGGCGGGACGACGGATATCCTGGCCCGGCTGTTCGGCGCGAAGCTGTCGGAGGCGTTCAGGCAGCAAGTGCTGGTAGACAACCGCGGCAGCGCTTCGGGCGTGGTCGGCGGGGAGATGGTGGCAACGGCCAAGCCCGACGGCTACACGCTGCTGCTGGCGTACCACCAGCACACGGTGAACGCGGCGCTCAATCCGAAGCTGCCCTACCACCCGGTCAACAGCTTCACGCCGATCACGCAGCTCACCTCGGCCGCGCAGCTCTTGGTGGTGAACTCCGCCTCGCCGCCGAAAACGCTCGAGGAATTCATCGCCTGGACGAAAAACTACCAGGGCTCGCTCAACTTCGGCTCGGCCGGGATCGGCAGCGGCGGCCACCTGGCGGGCGAGCTCTACAAGCAGATGACCGGCACGAGGGCCGAGCACGTGCCTTACAAGGGCACGGGACCCGCGCTGGTGGCGCTGCTGGGCGGGGAATACCAGTTCAACTTCGCCGGCTTGCAGTCGGGCCTGACGCAGGTGCGCGCCGGACGACTGCGCGCGCTGGCGGTCACCACGCCGAAGCGCCTTGCCGCACTGCCCGACTTGCCGGCGATGACCGAGCAGCTGCCGGGCTTCGAGATCGTCGGCTGGTACGGCGTGATCGGCCCGGCGAAAATGCCCGAGCCGATCGTGATGCGACTGCACGATTCGCTGGTGAAGATCCTCAACAGCCCGGACATCCGCGAGCGCATCCTCGCCGACGGTTCGGAACCGGTGGGAAATTCGCCGGAGGCGTTTCGCCAGTTCATGCTGGCCGACATGGCGAAGTGGGTAAAGCTGGTGAAGGAAAGCGGCGCTAAGATGGATTAGTCAAACGATGCCAAAGGCTGCCGCCGTTGTTCTTGGCGGCCTTGTCGATGGCGTCGAGAATTCTTTCGTGGGCGTCGGCTTCCACGTCGGTGGCGCGCAGTACCGTCAGTTTCTTTGCGTCGATGCGCGCCGCGGCCACCGAGGCGTCGCTGGGCGCTTCCAGCTCCATCACCAGGCTCTCCTGGCCGCGCGTCAGCGAGAGATAGACCTCGGCCAGCAGCCGGGCATCGAGAAGCGCGCCATGCAGAGTGCGGTGAGAATTGTTGACGCCGTAGCGCTCGCATAGCGCGTCCAGGCCGTTGCGCTTGCCCGGATGCAGTTCGCGCGCCATCGCCAGCGTGTCGATCACCGACGGGCAATACTCGGAGAGCTTCTTCAGGCCCGCCATCGACAGTTCCTGGTCGAGGAACTCGAGGTCGAACGCGGCGTTGTGAATAATGAGTTCCGCGCCGCTGACGTACTCGATGAAATCCTTCGCCACATCGGCGAACTTCGGCTTGTCGGCGAGGAACTCGGCGGTCAGGCCGTGCACCTTGGCCGCGCCCTCCTCGATCTCGCGCTCCGGGTTGAGGTATCTCTGGAAGCTGCGCTCGGAGACGTTGCGGCTGAGCAGTTCGATGCAGCCGATTTCGATCACGCGGTCGCCCATCTTCGCATTCAGGCCGGTGGTTTCCGTATCCAGGACGATCTGTCTAGACGCCAACTTCGATCCCCTTGTTCGCCAGCGCATCGGCGCGTTCGTTCTCGGGATGTCCGGAGTGGCCTTTCACCCAGTGCCAGGTCACCTTGTGTCCCTGCGCCTCTTCATCGAGCGCCTTCCAGAGGTCGACGTTCTTCACCGGCTTCTTGTCGGAAGTCATCCAGCCGCGCCGCTTCCAGTTGTGGATCCACTCCGAGATGCCCTTCTGCACGTATTGCGAGTCGGTATAGACGCGCACCGTCGAAGGCAGCTTCAGCGAGCGCAGCCCCTCGATCACCGCCATCAGTTCCATGCGGTTGTTGGTGGTCTGCGCCTCGCCGCCAAAAAGCTCTTGTTCGCGGCCGCCCGCGCGCAGCAGCACGCCCCAGCCGCCCGGGCCCGGGTTGCCCTTGCAGGCGCCATCGGCGTAGATCTCGATAGGTCCTTCAGCCATTGCCGTTGTGCTCATGCGTGGTTCGGGTGGGATGGCTGTTGCGCTGCGGGACCGGCGCGACCGCGCGCCTGCGGGCGCGTTCCTTGCGCCAGGCCGGGGTGATGATGCGCATGCCGTGCACGCGCTTGACCGCGCGCACCACGTAGACGCCACCCATGATCGGCCACCAGCGCGCGCCGGCCTTCTCCATGAAAGCGAAGCGCGACAGCCACCGCTGGCGCTCGAAGGGCGGCACATAGCAGCCGAAGCGCCCGCCGTTGAGTTCGAAACCCAGCAAGTGCAGCCAGTCTTTCAGGCGCAGCAGACCGATGAAGCGCTCGTCCCACGGCGCCCCGGAGCCTTTGCGCGCGAACACCTGCCGCAGGCGCCAGAGAGAAAGCGGATTGAAACCGGAAATCACCAGCTGGCCCTCGGGCATCAGTACGCGCTCGGCCTCGCGCAGCACCAGGTGTGGATCGGCAGTGGATTCGAGCGCGTGCGGCAGCACTACCAGGTCCACGCTCTGGTTGGCGAGCGGCAGCTGCATCGGATCGGCGGCGAGCGCGGCGCCCTGCTCCAGCGCCAGCGTAAAGCGAAACGGGATGCGGTTGGCGCGCAGGAAATCCACCTGGTGCAGGCCCATCTGCACCGCGCGGTAGCCGAACACATCCTCGGTGGCGAGGTCGAACTGGGTCAGCTCCCAGTCGAGCACGTGGCGGCCTTGCGGAGTGGAAAACCACTCCGCGAGTCCCGGGCGCGCGCCGCTATACTGATGCGCACCATTCGATACGAAGGATTGCCGGTCCATGCTCGAGATTGTTCCCTTACCCGCTTTTCAGGACAACTACATCTGGACGCTTCGCAGCGGAGCGTTTGCCGCCGTTGTGGATCCGGGCGAAGCGGGCCCCGTCAAGGAATTCCTCGCGCGCGAAAGACTGTCGCTGGTCGCGATCCTCGCCACCCACCACCATCCGGACCATGTCGGCGGCATCAACGAACTGGTCGCAATGAAGAAGGTCCCGGTGTTCGGCCCGAAGGGAGAGCCGATCCCGGCGCTGACGCATCCGTTGGGCCAGGACGACAAGGTGGCGATTCCGGAACTCGCCGCGGAGTTCACCGTTCTGGACATTCCCGGACATACCCGCGCGCATGTCGCCTATTATGGCTTAGGTTCGCTTTTCTGCGGCGACACGCTGTTCGCCTGCGGCTGCGGGCGAGTGTTCGAAGGCACGCCCGCGCAGATGTTGCATTCGCTTACAAAGCTTGCCGCCCTGCCGGACGAAACCAAGGTCTACTGCGGCCATGAGTACACGCTGGCCAACATCAAATTCGCGCGCGCGGTGGATCCGGGCAACGCGGCGCTTGCGGCGCGCGAAGAACGCGCCAAGCTGCTGCGCGCCGCCGGCAAGCCCACGCTGCCCTCCACGCTCGGCGAAGAACGGGCGACCAATCCTTTCCTGCGCTGCGCCGAACCGGTGGTGGTCGATTCCGCGAACAAATACCTCGGCTCGCGCGTCGGCGACCCGGTGAGCGTGTTCGCCGCCATCAGAGAATGGAAAAATCGGTTCTAATGCGCGCTGTGGGAGGAATGAAAAACCGCTTTTTACTTTTCGCAGCCATCTTTCTGCTTGCGGCCTGCGCTACGCAGCCCGTTTCCGATGGCATGGAGGCAGCGACTGCCGGCACCACCACGCGGACGCGGCCCGATTCTCCAGTTCTGGGGTTCCGCGAAAATCCCGCCGACGCCGGCGCGCGTCTCGACCCTGCTCGATCCAATACCGCGAACGGGGTTCCCCTTGATGCCACACGCCTGCCGCCCTTTGAAGGCAAGCGCGAAGAACTGGCCGGCGCAGCCGCTCTGCCCCGTGTCGACCGGACGGTGCGCCAGGACGACGTCTGGCAGCGCATCCGCGACGGCTTTTCGATGCCGGATCTCGCTGGCCCATTGGTGGCTGAAAAGACCGCCTGGTATGTGGCGAAGCCGGAGTACCTGAAGCGCGTGTTCGAGCGCAGCCGGCCCTACCTCTATCACATCGTCGAGGAAATCGAGAAGCGCGGCCTGCCCACCGAGCTCGCGCTGCTGCCGATGGTGGAGAGCTCCTTCAATCCGATGGCCTACTCGCGCGCCCACGCATCGGGCTTGTGGCAGTTCATCCCCGGCACGGGCAAGCGCTACGAGCTGACGCAGAACTGGTGGTACGACGGCCGGCGCGACATCGTCGCTTCGACCTCGGCGGCGCTCGGCTACCTGAAGGACGTCTATGAGATGAACGGCGATTGGCACCTCGCGCTCGCCTCCTACAACTGGGGTGAGAATGCGGTGGCGCGCGCGGTGGAGAAGAACCGCCGCGAAGGCAAGCCGACCGACTTCTACAGCCTCAACATGCCCGCCGAGACGCGCAATTACGTGCCCAAGCTGCAGGCGCTGAAGAACATCATCGCCAACCCGGCGCTGTTCGGCATCGACCTGGATCCGATCCCGAACCAGCCCTATTTCGCCAGTATCGACAAGATGCGCGACATCGACGTGCGCCTGGCCGCCAAGCTGGCCGAGATGCCGGTGGAGGAATTCATCGCCCTCAACCCAGGCTTCAGCCGCCCGGTGATCCGCGCCGAGATGACACCGCGCATCGTGCTGCCGGCCGACCGGGTCGACATCTTTCGCGAGAACCTTACCAAGTACGACGACAGGTCGCTGGTGTCCTGGCAGACCTACCAGCCGATGAAGGGCGACAGCCTGGAGGGGATCGCCAGGAAGCACGGCGTCACCCTGGCGCAGTTGAAGGAGGTGAATGGCATCACGCCGAAGGCGCGCGCCATGCCGGCGCTGCTGGTGGTGCCGACCGGCTCATCCCCCGACGGGGTCAAGGATCAGGGCCGGCTGCCGATCATGTATGCGCCGCCGATCCCGCTGGCCGGCCCACGAACCTTCGTCCACACGGTGAAGGCCGGCGAAACTCTGCCGGGCATCGCCGCCCGCTACAAGGTCAGCGCGGATGACCTGCGCCGCTGGAACAAGGTGGGCCGCCTCTCCGCCGGGCAGCGCCTGGTAATCCAGACCAAGGGCACCCCGACCCGCACCAAACAGGCAGCAAAAGCGACCAGCGGGAAGCCTCGTGTCGCTAAAAAGCCCGTAGCAAAATCAAATAAATAGGAACGCTACCTCAAGTAACCTGTTACTTGAGGTCGGTTTACATATCTCCCCGGCCTGGGCTTGCCTAGAATGAACCCATGGGCCGGGTCCTACGGAGGGGAGTCCTTTTCACTTTGCTTTTCGCAGGCGTCGTCACGCCTGCCGCGGCCGACCCCATCCTGATGCTGCTGCTTGGCATTGCCCGCGACATGGTGATCAACCACGCGCAATCGCGGGCAAGCCGCCCGATCCAGGTCGAGCAGGTAGTCATGCCGGACTTCTCGAAGGTCTACCCCGGCACCTCGGTTGAACCCGAAGTCCTGCAGCGCCTGATCGACGACAGCTTCCTGTACCTGAGCAGCAGCCAGCGCCGCGAGATCTTTGATTCGCTGAACGCGGCCCTGCTGAACCCGAAAAATGCCGCGGTGCGCGGCGCGATGATCGAGTATTTCGCCGAGAAAGCGCTGGTGATCCGGGCGGCGCAGCAGCAGCTGGCGAAGATGCCCTACCGCGAAAAGCAGCGCATGGCGGCGGAATTCAAGGCGGACCTCGCCGCGCTGACGCCGGAAGAACAGCTTGAACTCGGCCAGCTGCTGCGCAGCGGCCTGCTGCCGGTGCCCAGCGACCTGAATCAGCTCCTGCTCGCCGCCTTCGACGCCCGTTAGCGGGCCACCGCCGGCACTGCCGAAAGCAGAGCCACGGTATAGGGATGGCGCGGATTGCAGAGCACTTGCGCCGCCGTACCTTGCTCCACGATGCGCCCCTGATACATCACCGCCACCTCGTGCGCTAGGTACTCGACGATGGCGATGTTGTGGGTGATAAACAGGTAGGCAACACCGAGCCGGTCCTGCAGCGACTTCAGCAGGTTCAGGATCTGAGCCTGCACCGAGACGTCCAGCGCGCTGGTCGGCTCGTCGCAGACGATCAGCTTCGGCTCCACCGCCAGCGCGCGCGCGATGGCAATGCGCTGGCGCTGGCCGCCGGAGAATTCGTGCGGGTAGCGCGCGAGCGCTTCCGCCGGCAGGCCGACCTGGTCGAGCAGCCCCTCGATGCGCTTCGTGCGATCGCGTTCGCTGCTGCCGATGCCCAGGCTCAGCATCCCCTCGGCGAGGATTTCGGCCACGCGCATGCGCGGATTGAGCGATGCATACGGATCCTGAAAGATAATTTGCATGACCCCGCGCGAAGCGCGCAATTCGGCCTGCGAAAGCGAAGCCAGATCGCGGCCGGCGATCACCACGCGGCCCCCGCTGGGTTCAATCAGCCGCAATAGCGCCTTGCCAGCCGTGGTCTTGCCGCTGCCCGACTCGCCCACCAGCGCCAGCGTGCGGCCGGTGCGCACCTCCAGCGACACGCCGTCCACCGCCTTGACGTATCCCACCGTGCGTTTGAACAGCCCCTTGCGGATCGGAAAATGGACCTTCAGGTCCTCGAGCTGCGCGATCACGGTCGCGCCTGTGTCCGCCATCTGTGCTTCTTCCCGCTTCTGCACGGCGACGGACCGCGCGGCGTCCAGCCCCTGCTCGCGCAGGTGGCAGCGCACCAGCCTGCCCTGCCCGCCGCTGCCCGCCGGCGCAATCAATTGCGGCGCTTCCTGCCGGCAGCGCGCGAAGACGAATTCGCAGCGGTCGGCGAAACGGCAGCCGGTAAAACCGCCGGTGAGCGGCGGCACCTGTCCGGCGATCACGCTCAGCTCGCCACCGCGCTTGTCCGGCGACGGCAGCGCCTGGAACAGCTTCTGGGCGTAGGGATGCTGGGGCGCGGCGAAGAACGCGTCGCGCTGCGCGACCTCGACGATCTCCCCGGCATACATCACCGCCACGCGCTGCGCCATGCGGGCGACGACGCCCAGATCGTGCGTGATCAGCAGGATCGCCATCGAGCGCTCGATCTGCAGCTTCGCCAGCAGGTCGAGGATCTGCGCCTGGATGGTGACGTCGAGGGCGGTGGTGGGCTCGTCGGCGATCAGCACCTCCGGCTCGGCGGCAAGCGCAGCGGCGATCATCACGCGTTGCTTCAGGCCGCCCGAAAGCTGGAACGGATACTCCCCACTGCGACGCACCGCATCGGGAATGCCCACGGCATCGATCAGCTCCAGGACGCGTTTCGCCACCGCATCGCCCGTGAGCGAGGTGTGGCGCTCGATGACTTCGGCGATCTGCCGCCCGACCGTAAGCACCGGGTTGAGGGCTGTCGCGGGCTCCTGGAAGATCATCGCCACGCGCCGGCCGCGCACCGCGCGCATGGCCGCCTCGGGCAGCGCCAGCAGGTCGCGCTCGCCTAGCAGCACCCTGCCGCCGGCGATGCGCCCGGCCTCCGGCAGCAGGCGCAGGATGGAGAGCGCCGTCATCGACTTGCCCGAACCCGACTCGCCCACCAGCGCGAAGCATTCGCCGCGGCGCAGCTCGAAATCCACGCCGTCCACCGCGTGCACCGTGCCGCGCGGGGTATCGAGCTGCGTGCGCAGCCCGGAGATTTCGAGCACGGCTTCGCTCACGTGACCGGTCACACGCGCACCCTTGGATCGAAACCGTCGCGCGCCGCGTCGGCGAACAGGTTGGCCGCCAGCACCAGCGCGAACATGAACGCGAAGGCGGTCGCCAGCGCCCACCACACCACCGGCTCGCGCGACATCTCCAGGCGTGCGGCATTGATCATGGTGCCGAAGCTGTTGGTGGAGGGATCCACGCCCACGCCGACGTAGGAGAGCACCGCCTCGGCGAGCACCAGGCCGGAGAAATCCATCACCATGGTGATGATCACGATGTGCGAAACGTTCGGCAGGACGTGGCGCGCCAGGATGCGCGAGTCGCGCACGCCGAAAGCGCGCGCCGCCAGGATGTACTCGAGCTGCGACAGCTTGAGGGTCTCGCCGCGCAGCAGGCGCGCAAGGCCGGTCCAGCTGGTCAGGCCGAGAATGGCGCACAACACCAGCAGCCTGAAATCGGCCCGCTGCGCGGCGACCGAGAACCAATCAGAGTGGCGGTCGATCACCACCTGCATCATCAGCACCGAGGCGGCGATGAGCAGCACGCCCGGAATCGAATTGAGCGTCGTGTAGATGTACTGGATGACGTCGTCCACCCAACCGCGGAAATACCCGGCTGCGGTGCCGAGCGCGATGCCCACCGGCAGCAGCACCAGCGTCGTCAGCGTGCCGATCACCAGGCTGGTGCGGATCGACTTCAGCGCCAGGTAGAACACGTCCTGCCCGACTTTGTCGGTGCCCAGCACGTGGTACACCGTGCAGAGGGCGATCGCGGGCCCCGCGAGCAGCAGCAGCACGCACAGCGCTGCGCCGGCGGCATGCCAGGGAATGTCGGGGTTTTTCGCATTTAATTTTTTAACTGCAAGCAAGGTCAATAAAACAAAGAAAATCGAAACCGCAAATCCTCCCAACGTCCTCTTCACTACATCAGCGTCGCGGTCCCCCTCATCCTTTAGATGCGCGCCGCCGAAGCGCAGGCGCGGAAAGTCCCGCATCTGCTTGCCATCCGGCAGTTCGACCTGCTCCTTGGCGTAGGAGCGCGTCGCGAGCGGCGCCGAGTAGGTTTTCTCACCGCGGCCGCGCAGGTGCGAAAGACCGAGATCGAGCAGCGACAGCACTTCGGTCGCGTAGGCCTTCGGTTCGCCCGCCTTCTGTTCCAGTTGCGGGCGGAAGTGCAGAGAATCGAGCAGTCCGACCGCCAGAAAAGCAGCCAGGACCACCGTGGAAGCCATTGCCGCAGGGCTTTGGAACACGCGCCGCCAGGGCACCGCAAGATGAACGTGGCGCCGGCAATACAGGGCATAGCCCGCCGCCACTACTACCAGCAGCCATACCAGCGCATCGGTCGCGAGGATGAAGGGCACGCTATTCCAGCCTTATTCGCGGATCGACCAGCGTGTACGAGATGTCGGTGAGGATCAGGCCGATGATGTAGAACACCGAGCCGAGGAACACCATCGCCCGCACCACCGCGTAGTCCTGCGACTGGATGGCGTCGATGGTGTAGCTGCCCAGGCCCGGGATGCCGAAGAAGGATTCGGACAGCAGGCTGCCGAGGAACAGCAGAGGGATCACCACCACCGCGCCGGTCAGGATCGGGATCATGGCGTTCTTCAGTACATGCCGGAACAGCACCGCCGACTCAGCCAGGCCTTTGGCACGCGCCGTACGCACGTAGTCTCGGC
Source organism: Betaproteobacteria bacterium (assembly GCA_025356085.1). Classification (GTDB taxonomy): domain Bacteria; phylum Pseudomonadota; class Gammaproteobacteria; order Burkholderiales; family SG8-39; genus RBG-16-66-20. The sequence goes on along the minus strand of JANXUV010000023.1, from coordinate 567 downwards.
CCATCTCCTCCAGAAACAGAGTCCGATACCAGCGGCTGCTGGAGCCGATGCCGCTGATGACCCCGATCAGCACGGGCAGGACCAGGAAGCGCGCGGCGTCGAATCCGCCCGCGTAGCCGGAAATCGGCACCAGGTGCCAGGTCTTGGAGGCAATGTACTGCCCGCCGATGATGTAGAACAGCGTGGACACCGACATCATCGCCACGCACAGCACCACGCCCCAGAGATCCAGGTAGGTGGCTCGGAAGAACGCCATCAGCAATGCGAAGGTGATGCAAACCGCGAGCCCTACCAGGAATACCGGCACCGCCAGCGCAAGGCTCGGCCACATGCGCTCGCGGATCTCGCTCGCGATATCGCGCTTGTCCTCGGAATAGCCGAAATCGAAGATGAACAGTTTTACGGATTTCTGCGCGAATATGGTCTTGCCTGCTTTATTGAAAAGAGATTCTTCTTTTGAATTCCAGACCAAAGGAAAATCGTAGCCGCGCTCGGCCTTCCATTTCTCGATCGCCTCGGGCGTCACGCGCCGCGCGCCCAGCTGCATGCGCGCCACGTCGTCGGGCG
>JANXUV010000171.1 GCA_025356085.1 Betaproteobacteria bacterium | reverse complement strand
CACAATTCCGTGCACAACGCGCCCGCCGGCTACTGGAGCATCTTCGCGCGCTCGCGCGCGCCCTCCAGCACGCTGTGCGGATTCGACGCCTCCTTCGCGGCCGGGCTGCTGGAAGCGGCGACGCAAGCCGCGGTCGAACAGACGCCGGTGCTGCTGGTGGCCTACGACCTGCCGGCGCCGGACCCCTTGCGCGCGCTGTGGCCGGTGTCGCGTCCGTTCGCCGCGGCGCTGCTGCTGTCACCCACGCCGCCCCCCGCGGGCGGCACGGCGATGCGTACAGTACGTCTGGGCATCGAGCTCGCGGACGGGGCCGCCCGATCCGCCTGGCCCGCCAACCTGCCGCCCGACCTGGCGACCAATCCAGCCGCGCAAGCGCTCGCGGTCCTCGCGGCGGCGGCAAAAGGCAGCGGCCGCGCCGAGCTGAAATACTTGCGCAATTCCCATCTCGCGGTTGAAATCGGTCCATGAGGAGCTCCAAGATCGCCGCCCTGGTGCCGCAGCAGGGCGCCATGTGCCTGCTGGATGAAGTGGTCAGCTTCGACGACCGCAGCGTGGTGTGCCGCACGGCGAGCCATCGCTCGCCCGGCAATCCGCTGCGCTGTGACGGCCGCCTGCCCGCCATCGCCGGCATCGAGTACGGCGCGCAGGCGATGGCGGTGCACGGCGCCCTGCACGCCGACCAGGCCGCGCAAGGCGGGTTGCTGGCCGGCGCGCGCGCGGTGCGCTGCCGCGCCCGCTATCTGGATGACGAACCGGGCCCCTTGACGGTGCGCGCGGAGCGGCTGGTGCTGGACGGCGGCCGGCTGCTCTACTCGTTCGTGATCGAAGGCGCGAACGCCGAACTGGTGAGCGGGCGCATCGCGGTGGTCCTCACCGCCCGCGCGGCCGGATGAAGAGAGTCCTGGTCAGCGGCGGCAGCGGAGAGATCGGCGCGGCCATCTGCCGCGCGCTGTCAGCGGGCGGCTGGGAGGTGATCGTGCATGCGCGCAGCAATGCCGACCGCGCCGCGGCGCTGGCGGCGGAAATCATGGCGGCCGGCGGCAAGGCGCAGAGCATCGCGTTCGACGTCGTGGATGCGACGGCAACCTCCAGCGCGCTGGGCGGCCTGCTGCAGGCGGGCCCGATCCAGGGCGTGGTGCACAACGCGGGTATCCACGAAGACGCGCCGATGGCCGGCATGAGCGCGCGGCAATGGCACGAGGTGATCGGCGTTTCGCTGCACGGCTTCTTCAATGTGGTGCAGCCGCTGCTGCTGCCGATGCTGCGCACGCGCTGGGGCCGGATCGTCGCGCTGTCGTCGATCTCCGGGGTCATCGGCAATCGCGGCCAGGCCAACTACGCGGCCGCCAAGGCCGGCATTGACGGCGCGATGCGCTCGCTGGCGATCGAGATCGGCTCGCGCGGCGTCACGGTGAACTCGGTCGCGCCGGGCATCATCGACACGCCCGGGACCGCCGCTGCGTTCAATGCGGAGCGCATCGGGCAGATGGTGCCGCTCAAGCGGGCCGGCACCACGGCCGAAGTGGCCTCGCTGGTCGGTTTCCTGATGTCGGAGCGCGCCGGGTACATTACCGGCCAGGTCATTCCCATCAACGGCGGCATCGCATGAACAAGCTGGCGGGAACAGGAGCGGTGGTCATCCCCGCGTACAACGAAGTCCGCAGCATCCGGGACGTCGCCCGGCGCGCGCTCGCCCAGTCGCCGCTGGTGATCGTCGTGGACGACGGCTCGACCGACGGTACCGCCGCGGAGCTGGAAGGCCTGCCGGTCTTCGTGGTGAGCCATCCGCGCAACCGCGGCAAGGCGGCGAGCCTGCGCAGCGGCGCCGACGAAGCGATCCGGCACGGTGCGACCGCGATCGTCACGCTGGATGGCGACGGTCAGCATTGTCCCGAGGACATTCCGCTGCTGGCCGACGCCTGGGCAGCCAAGCCGGGCGGCATCATCATCGGTTCGCGCCTGCATGCGCGCGCGGAAATCCCGCCGGCGCGCTACTGGGCCAACCGCTTCGCCAATTTCTGGATCGGCTGGGCGGCGGGTTACGCCATCGCCGACAGCCAGTCGGGCTTCCGCATTTACCCGGCCGCGCTGTTCGCAAAGGCCAAGGTCAACTACGACGAGGCGCACTCCTTCGTCTTCGAAAGCGAGATCCTCATCGAAGCGGCGCGGCTGGGCGCGTTCGCCAGCTGCGTGCCGATCGGCGTCATCTACAGCGCGAGCGCCCGGCGCAGCCATTTCCGGCCGGTGGTGGACATCGCGCGCATCGTGCGCATGGTCGCGTGGCGCCTGCTCGCGCGCGGCCTCTACCTGCGGGGCCTGGTGCGCAGCCTGAGGCCGATCTACCCGCGCGGTCAGAACCTCATTCGACCTTGATGCCGGCGGCCCGGATGATGGGCCACCATTTCTCGACTTCGACTTTGTGGAACGCGGCCAGCCCTTCAGGCGACTGCTGCTCGCGGGCGGCCATGTCCAGGCCGAGGTCGGCGAAGCGCGTCTTGATCGCCGGATCGGCCAGCGCCTGCACCATGGCGCCGTTCAGGCGCGCCACCACTTCCTTCGGCATGCCCTTCGGCCCGAACAGGCCGAACCAGCCTGAGGCGTAGAGGCCCGGGATGCCGCTCTCTTCCGAAGTCGGCACGGTCGGTATCACCGACGAGCGCGCGGGCGACAGGTTGGCGAGGATTTTCACCGCCCCGCCGCGCACCTGCGGCAGCGCCACCGCCGCCTGCACCACCATCAGGTCTACCTGCTGCGCGAGCATGTCCTGCATCGCGGGTCCGGCGCCACGGTAGGGAACGAACAGCGCCTGCGTGCCGGTCATCTGCTGCATCAGCACGCCGGTGACGCGCGCCGCCGCGTTCTGGTCGACGAAGGTCGCCTTGCCCGGGTTGGCCTTCATGAACGCAAGCAGGCCCCTGAAATCGGTCGCCGGAAAGTCCTTGCGCGCGATCATCAGCTGCGGATTCACCGACAGCAGGCCGATCGGGTCGAAATCCTTCTGCAGGTCGAAAGTAATCGGGTAGATGATGGCCCCGACGTGGGTATCCCACTGGCCGATGTCGATGGTGTAGCCATCGGGCGCCGAGCGCGCGACGCGCGCCATGCCGATGCTGCCGCCCGCGCCGCCGACGTTCTCCACCACCACCGTCTGGCCAAGCGGCCCGCGCATGCGCTCGGCGATGATGCGCGCCGTGGTGTCGGTGGAACCGCCCGGCGGGAACGGCACCACCAGCGTGACCGGCCGCGCCGGAAAGCCCTGTGCCACCGCAAGGCCCGTGAGCAGCCAGAGTGTGACTGCAATGATTGGTCTGATCATGTCCGTCCTCCCCAAGAGAAAGTCTACGGCATGTCGCGCTTCCCCAAGCTTTCGCCAGACGAAATGACGCCTGTCCAGCGCGAGGTCGCCGCCGAAATCTCGGCCGGCCCGCGCGGCGAGGTGCGCGGGCCTTTCCTTGCGCTGATCCACAACGCGGGCCTTGCGCGCGCGGTGCAGCAGCTCGGCGAGCAGCTGCGCTGGAAAAGCAAGCTGCCGCCACAACTTCTCGAGCTTGCGGTGCTGGTCACCGCGCGGCGCTGGACCTGCCAGTTCGAATGGTTCATGCACGAGAAGCTGGCGCGCAAGGCGGGCGTGGCGCCGGCCATCATCGAGGCGATCGCGCAGGCGAAGATGCCGGTGAGCATGAACAAGGAGGAATCGCTGGTGCATGCCTTCTGCCTGCAGGCGCACACCACCGGGCAAGTGGACGATGCCACTTTCGCCGCCGCAAAACAACTCTTCGGCCTGGACGGCGTGCTGGAATTGCTGGCGCTGAACGGGTACTACTCGATGATGGCGATGGTGCTCAATTCGTCCGGCATCCCGCTGCCCGAAGGCGAAAAACCGCCCCTAGCGCCGCTTTAACGAGCTCTTGAGGTCTGCACTTCGACGCCGTTGAGGCGCGCGATTTCGTAGTAGCGAAGCGCCTCCCCGTAATCGCGCGAAACGCCCGGCACGCCCTTCGACAGCATGTCGCCAAGGCGCTTGGCCGACTGGCCCGCGGCCTGCCCCTTGCCCTCGCGCACCGCCTGCATGAGCAGCCGTGATGCTTCCTTGTTCCTGCCCTCGCCTTCGAGCGCGATGGCTTTCTGCAGCATCGCCTCGACGGTGACCGGCACCTCGGCGGGCGGCACCGACGGCGTGGACGGCGTCACGACGGCCGCGGACACCGCGACTTTGACCGGTTCGGCGGCCTTGGCGGGATCCGCCTTGCGGCCGCCCGACAGCTCCGCGCGGCGCTGCTCGGCAGTCTTCGCCTCCGCCTCGCGCTGGCGCGTCAGCTCGGACTGCTTTTTCGCCTCCGCTTCGCGCTGCTTCAGCTGTTCGCCGAGCTCGCGCTGCCGCGCGACGTCGCCCGCCTTGCGCGCGGCTTCCTCGCGCTGGCGCATCTGGTCGAGTTCCTTCGCGAGCTCCGCTTCCCGCTCGCGCGATTTGGAAAGTTCCCCCTCGCGATGCTTGGACTCCTCCAACAGCCGTGTCAACTCGGCGACGCGCTCGGCGGCCGGATCGGGCTTGAAGGCCTGCCACAACCCCAGGCCAACCGCCGCGGCCACGACCGCGGCGACTACCGGCATCAGTTTGGTTTTCTTCGGCCCCTCGGCCTCGCGTTTATTCAGCGCCGCCTCGCGCTGCTGGAACTCGGACTCGCGTTTGGCGAGCAACGCCTCCATCTCGGCTTTTTCCGTGGCCAGCTTCTGGCGCACCTCGGCCTCCCGGCGCGCCGCCTCCTCGATCTCGCTGCGCTCCTGATCCTGGCCGCCGGTGACACCCCCCTGCAGCTTGGCGATCTTGCGCCTGGCCAGCGCCACGTAGATGCCGTGCGGGAATTGCTCGATATAGAGCTTGAAATCGGCCGCGTCGTTGCCGTCCTTGATGGAGCGCCAGAACTCCAGCTCGGTGGCCTTGATGCTCGGCTGCGGCATCGGCACGGCGCGCAGCTCAGTCGCCTCTCCTGTCATCGGCGCCGCGCTCAGCGGCATCGCGCGCATCGCCACCGTCTTGTCGATTTCCTCGGACTCGGCCTCGCCCTCGAAGGCGCGCTGCAACGCGAAGCCCAACTGGCGCGCGGTCTGGTAGCGGTCGGCGGGGCTCTTGGCGAGCGCCTTGGCGACCACCGCGTCCAGCAGTGGCGACAGCACCGGGTTCACCGAGGACGGCGCCGGGGGCTGCTCGGAGAGGATTTTCTTGGCGATGGTCCAGGCGCCCGAGCCGGGAAATGGCTTCGCGCCGCAGAGGAACTCATACAGGATCACGCCGGCGGAAAAAATGTCGCTGCGCCGGTCGATGGCGTGGCCCTGGATCTGCTCAGGCGACATGTAGGCCGGCGTGCCGACCACCGTGCCGGCCTGGGTCTTGTCGGATACGGTGCGGTCCGGGTCGGCGATGCGCGCCACGCCGAAGTCGGTGAGCTTGACCCGGCCCTGCGAGTCGATCATCACGTTGGCGGGCTTGATGTCGCGATGGACGATGGCGGCTTCGTGCGCGAAATGCAGCGCGTCGCACAGCTCGCCCATGATGTGCACCGCCTCCTTCAATTCGAAGCGCTCCTTGGCGTCGAAGAAGGTCTTCAGTTCCCGGCCGCGCACCAGCTCCATGACGATGTAGGCGACGTCGCCCTCCTCGGCGAAGTCGAACACCTGCACGATGTTGGGGTGGTTGAGGCGCGCCACCGCCTGGGCTTCGCGCGCGAAGCGCTGCGAGTATTCCTTGGCGGAATCGGAGTCGAGCGCGCTCTTGAGGATGGTCTTGATCGCGACCTTGCGGTGCAACCGCGTGTCGGTGCCCTCGTAGACGACGCCCATCGCGCCCTCGCCGAGGATGCGTTCGATGTCGTAGCGCCCGATGCGCTTGAGTTCCTGCCCCTCTCCCATGGGACGGATTATCGCAGGGCTGCGAGTACCGCGCCTCCCATGGCGGCAGTGCCAACTTTTTCCCGTCCGGCGCCGGCAATGTCCGCGGTCCGCAGGCCGGAGGCGAGCACCGAGCGCACCGCGCGCTCGATGCGCGCGGCGTCCTCCTCGCGGCCGAAGCTGTGGCGCAGCAGCATCGCCGCCGAAAGGATGGCGGCGAGCGGATTGGCAATGTCCTTGCCGGCAATGTCGGGCGCCGAGCCGTGAACAGGCTCGTACAAGCCTTTATTCCCCTCCCCGATGGAGGCGGACGGCAGCATGCCGATCGAGCCGGTCAGCATCGCCGCCGCGTCCGAAAGGATGTCGCCGAACATGTTGGGCGCGAGGATCAGGTCGAATTGTTTCGGCGCGCGCAGCAATTCCATCGACGCGGCGTCCACATAGAGGTTGCGGAATTCCACGTCCGGGTACTCTTTCGCGATGCGTTGCACCGTCTCTCGCCACAGCACCATGGTCTCCAGCACGTTGGCCTTGTCCACCGAGCAGAGCTTCCTCCCGCGCCCGCGCGCGGCCTTGAAGCCCACGTGGGCGATGCGCTCGATTTCGGGCTCGCTGTAGCGCATGGTGTTGATGCCGACGCGCACGCCGTTCTCGACGCTGATGCCGCGCGGGGTACCGTAGTAGATATCGCCGTTCAGCTCGCGCAGCACCATCAGGTCGAGATCCCGCACCAGCTCGGGCTTGAGCGAGGACGCATCCACCAGTTCCGGGTAGAGGATCGCGGGGCGGAAATTGGCGTACAGCTTGAGTTCGCGACGCAGCGTCAGCAGCCCCAGTCCCGGGCGCTTGTCGCGTGGCCCCAGCTCGTCGCCGGGCAGGCCGACTGCGCCGAACAGGATCGCGTCGGCCTTCTGTGCCAGCGCCAGCGTCGCCGGCGGCAGCGGCGTACCCGCGGCCTTGACGCCCTCCCCGCCGATCGGCGCTTCCTCGTAGGTGGCCTCGCTCCCCAGGACTGCTTTCAGTATGCGAGCCGCCTGCGCGGTAACTTCCTTGCCGATGCCGTCACCGGGCAGAATAAGTATGTTCATATCCGGATTCTAAGCGTTCAAGGAGCACAGCTCATGCCCGGCACCGTCCGCTTCCACCGCGTCCTCAAAGCGCCACCTGAAAAAATTTACGATGAAGGTCACGGTCCTCCTGAAGGCCGTGTCCTGCGGCACCGATGTGAACATCACGCAGGAAGGCATTCCCGACGCCATTCCGACCGAGATGTGCTACCTCGGCTGGCAGGACTCTCTGGTCCAGCTCGCCAATCTCGTCGAACCGAACATCCCGGGGTAACCACATGCGAATGAACCGTCTCAAAAAGCTCTGGCGCGAAGGCAAGCCCGCCGTCGGCGCCTTCCTGTCGATCCCGAGCGGCCTGTCCGCCGAGGCAATGGCCCATACCGGCGTCGACTGGCTGTGCCTCGACATGCAGCACGGCTGTTTGGATTATTCCGACGTGGTGCCGATGCTGACCGCGATATCGACCACCGCCGTGGTGCCGCTGGTACGCGTGCCGTGGAACGAGCCCTCGATGATCATGAAGGTGCTGGACGCCGGCGCCTACGGCGTCATCGTGCCGATGGTCAGCAACCGCGCCGAGGCCGAGCGCGCCGTGGCCGCCTGCCGCTACCCGCCTGCGGGCATCCGCAGCAACGGACCAAATCGCGCGGTCTACTACGGCGGCGCCGACTACCAGAAAGGCGCCGACGGCGAGATGCTCTGCATTGCCATGATCGAGACCGCCGAGGGCATCGCGAAAATGGACGAGATCATCTCCACTCCCGGCCTGGACGCCGTCTACATCGGCCCAACGGATCTGGCCCTGTCGCTCGGCCTCGCACCGGTGATGGACAACGACGAGCCGAAGCACGTCGCCACGGTGAACAAGATCCTGGAAACCTGCCGCAAGCACAAGGTGAAGGCGGCGATGCACACCGCCAGCGCCAAGTACACGCAGCGCTTCATCGACCAAGGCTTCGACATGGTGATGCTGGTCAACGACCGCATGGCGATGTCGAACTACGTGAAGGCCGAAGTCGGCAAGCTGACCGGCTGGAAACCGGGGGCGTGAACTGCGTCACAAAAACCAGGGAACAAGGTCGTCAGGCAAGCTGTCTTAGTAGCACTATGAAAAAATTACTCGCAGCAGCCCTGCTCGTTTTCGCCTTCCCCCTCGTCCATGCCCAGACGGTGGGCGACGCAGTGAGTGAAGCCGGCCGTGAAGTGAAGAAAGGCGCCCACGAGGTGCATGACGTCGTCTGGACGCACTGCGCGGACGGCCGCAAGACGGTGAAGGGCAAATCCGGCTGCGACCGCCACGGCGGAGTGGCCCATCCGAAGACCGCTCCAAAGCCGGACCCGGCTCCGAATCCGAAGTAGCTGCGCGCTGCGGCAGCCCCTAGGCTGCCGCCCTATCAGCGCGCTTGCGCTCGTGCTCTTTCAGGAAGCGCTTGCGCAGCCGAATCGACTTCGGCGTAATCTCGACGAGTTCGTCGTCGGCGATGAATTCCACCGCGTATTCCAGCGTCAGGCCGATCGGCGGCACCAGGTCGATCGCCTCGTCCTTGCCGGAGGCGCGGATGTTGGTGAGCTGCTTGGTGCGGATCGGGTTGACGACGAGGTCGTTGTCGCGGCTGTGGATGCCTACGATCATGCCCTC
>JANXUV010000236.1 GCA_025356085.1 Betaproteobacteria bacterium | reverse complement strand
CGAGCAGCGCGGCGCCCGCCATGCCTTCGGCGCCGCCGATGATGCCGACGGAGCCGGCCATGCCCTTGTGGAAGTTGCCCGGCCGCGCCTTGAGGACGTTCTTGAACAGCGACGGCTCGGCGATCCAGCCCTTTGCCGCTCCGGCTTTCTGCAGGGACAGGTCGGCGACGGAAACATTTCCGCAATGATCCGGGCCGTCCAGCGTCAGCAGTCCCGGCTTCAGGCCGATGAAGGTGATGGTATGGGTGGCGCAGATGGCGCAGCCGAGGACTTGCCCGGTATCCGAATGGATTCCGCTCGGGATGTCGAGCGCCAGCACCGGGCAGGATTGCGCATTGGCGTAGTCGACGAGCTTGGCGTAGGTGCCTTCGATCGGGCGGGTAAGGCCGATGCCGAACAGGCCGTCGACGACAAGGTTCCAGTGGATATTTTTCGGAATTTCTTCGATTTTATTGATGAAAGAAATTCTGAAAAAGCGTTCCCGCAGGATGCGAGCTACTACATTCGCGTCGCCCCCGTTGTTGCCCGGTCCGGCGAGCACCAGCACGTCCTTGCCTTTGTCGGAGAGCAGCGTGACCGCCAGTTCCGCCGCTGCCGCGCCGGCCCGCTCCATGAGGGGCAGAGCGGAATTCGCCTGCTCGATATGGCGGATGTCTTCGGTCAGGTAGACCGGCTGCGGCATCTGCTATTTCAGCAATTCGTACTTGCCGCCTTTTTCCAGCGCGCGCTGGTAGGCGGGGCGGGCGTGGATGGTCTTCAGGAAGGCCCAGAGCTTCGGCCGGCTCTCGTCCAGGCCCCCGCGTACTGAGGCCGCTTCCACGGGGAAGCTCATCTGGATGTCGGCGGCGCTGAAGTTCGGGCCGGCGAACCAGGGGCTCTTGCCGAGTTCAGATTCCATGAAATCAAGAAGGCGTTTCAGGTTGGGCAGGACCATGAGGTTCTTTGCCGATCCTGAAATTTTTCGTGCTATGGGTCGCACAAAGAACGGCATTGGTCCGCTCTCAATGCGATCGAAGATGAGCTTGAGTAGCAGCGGCGGCATCATCGAACCCTCCGCGAAATGCATCCAGTAGAGGTAGCGGAGATGATCAGGTGTGTTTGTGTTTGGAATGAGAATTCCATTTCCATAGCGGGAAGCAAGATATTCCACGATCGCTCCGGATTCAGCGAGGGTCACTTCGCCGTCGCTGATCACCGGCGACTTGCCGAGCGGGTGCACTGCGCGCAGTTCCGGCGGCGCGAGCATGGTCTTCGCGTCGCGCTGGTAGCGCTTCACCTCATAGGGCAGAGCGAGTTCTTCGAGCAGCCAGAGGATGCGCTGCGAGCGGGAGTTGTTCAGGTGGTGGACGATGATCATTTTGGTTTGCCCAACAGGTAATCCGGAAGCCAGGTGGCGATCTCGGGGAAGACGGTGATGAGCCCGATGCAGATCAGCATCATGAAGAAGAACGGGATCGAGGCGTATGCGACGTAGTTGCTGTCCCTGCCGCTCATGGTCTGCAGCACGAACATGTTGAAGCCGAGGGGCGGCGTGACTTCGGCGATTTCCACCAGCAGCACGATAAAAATGCCGAACCAGACCAGGTCGAAGCCCGCCTTCTGCACCATCGGAATGACGATGGACGTCGTAAGCACGATCATCGAAACGCCGTCGAGCGCGGTCCCGAGCACGATGTAGATTCCCGCGAGCACCGCGATCAGCGTGTAGCGGCCGGGATTGAGCGACACGACCCACTCGGCAAGCGCGTGCGGGATGCCGGTGAACGCCATGCAGGTAGTGAGGAAGCTCGCGCCGGCAAGGATGAACATGATCATGCAGGAAAGCCGCGTGGCACCCATCAGGCTCTGCCAGAAGGAATCGCGGTTCAGGCCGCCGGACCACCAGGCAATGGCGAGCGAACCCAGCACGCCGTATGCCGCCGACTCGGTGGCCGTCGCCCAGCCGATCACCATCACCCATACGATGAACACGATCAGCACAGTGCAGGGAATCAGGTGCCGGCTGCGGTAGAGCTTTTCGCCGAAACTGAGCTTCATGTCCTCCTTCGGCGTTTTGTCCGGATTGAGCAGGGCCCAGACAATGATGTAGCCGGAAAACAGCGCCATCAGCAGGAACCCGGGCAGGAAGCCCGCCAGGAATACCTTGAGGATCGAAACTTCCGCCGCCACCGCGTAGACCACCATGATGATCGACGGCGGCAGCAGGATGCCGAGCGTGCCTGCGCCGCACAGCGAGCCGAGCGCGGTCTTTTCGTCGTAGCCGCGCTTGATCAGCTCCGGCAGTGCGACCTTGGCGATGGTGGCGCAGGTGGCGGCCGAAGAGCCCGACACCGTGCCGAAGATGCCGCAGGCGAGGATGTTGACGTGCATCAGGCGCCCGGGCAGCCAGGTCAGCCACGGCGCGAGGCCCTCGAACATTTCCTCCGACAGCTTGGTGCGATAGAGGATTTCGCCCATCCAGATGAACAACGGCAGCGCGGCGATGGTCCAGTTGGCGCTCGAGCCCCAGAACGACTGGAACAGGTTCGCGTCGGGCGGCGTCGAGGTGAAGAACTGCAGGCCGAACCAGGCGACCGTGGCCAGCGAAATGGCGATCCAGGTGCCGGTGGACAGCAGCACGAGCAGGAGCACCATCAGGATGACCGCGACCGTGAGGGTGCCCATTGCTTACGCCATCTCCGAGAAATCGCCTCTCGCGTGCCGGTCTTCTTCCGCGACCTGATAGGAAGGTTTTTGCCGGCGCAGTACCGTCACCAGGTCGTCCACGATGGCAACCAGGAAGATGATTACGCCCAGCAGAAAGCACAATTGCGGGATCCAGATCGGAATCCTGAGCAGGCCCTGCGCCATTTCGTTGAACTTCCAGCTCTCGTAGACGAATTTGCCGACCGCCCAGACCATGTAGCCGACGAAGGTGCCGGCGATCGAAAGCGCGACGATCTCTGCGATCCGCCGCAGGCCCGGCGACAGCATGTCGATGAAGAGGCCGACGCGCACCAGTTCGCCGTGACGGAAGGTGTGGCCCAATGCCAGAAAGGACGCCGCCGCACACAGCCAGGCCGTGATGTCGTCGGCGCCCCGCACCAGCATGCCGAACTCGCGCCCGATCGCCTGCACCATCATCAGGACGAAGATGCCCGCGAGGCAAATCGCGGCGAAGGCGCCGCTCGCCGAGTAAAGGCGGTCGAGGAACCGCCTCAAGTGGAATGCCGTCTCATTTACCCTTGTAGGCTTTGACGATCGCCTCGCCGTCGGCGCCGGCGGTCTTCAGCCATTCCGCGGTCATCTGGTCGCCGATCTTGGTAAGCGCCGCCATCAGGGCCGCATCAGGGGTGTGCAGGGTCATGCCGTTGTCCGCCAGCATCTTGTTCGCTCCCTGCTCGCGCTGTTTTGCGAGCTCCCAACCGCGTTTCTCCGCTGCCGCGGCGGCGGTGGCGAGTTCCTTCTGCTGGGCCGCCGGCAGGCGCTGGTACGCACGCTCGTTCACGACGACCACATTTTTCGGATGCCAGCCGTTGGTCGGGTAATAGTTCTTCACGAACTCCCAGGCTTTCGCCTGCGTGCCGGTGGCGGAGGAGGTCACCATCGCGTTTACCGATCCGGTCGCGAAGGCCTGGGGCAGTTCGGGAACCTGGATCACCGTCGGGCTCGCGCCAAGCAACTCGGCAAAGCGCGCGGTCAGCGGACTGTAGGTGCGGAATTTGGTGCCCTTCAGATCGTCGATGCTCTTCAGTGGGTCCTTCGAGTAAAGGCCCTGGCCCGGCCAGGCCACCGAATAGAGCAGCCGCATGCCGCGGGCCTGCAGCTTTTTCTCGAGAATCGGCTTTTGCGCCAGGTACAGTTTCCACGCGTTGTCGAATCCCGCGGCGAGGAACGGCAGGTTGTCCGCGTTGAACACCGGCTCTTCGTTGCCGAACTGGCCGAGCAGGAATTCGCCGATCGCGACCTGGCCCGTCGAGACGGCCCGGAGGATGTCCGGATGCTTGATCAGCGAACCGTTCGAGTGCACGGCAATGTCGAGCTGGCCGCCGCTCGTCTTCTTCACTTCCTCGACGAACTGGCGCACGTTGATGGTGTGGAATTCGCCGTCGGAATACGGCGTCGGCATGTCCCACTTGGTTTGCGCTTGCGCGACGCTGGTGAACGCCAGCGCGACAATGGAAACGAGGAGCGGTTTGAGTTTCATTTTTTCCCTTTGGAATTAGGTCTGAAGCAGCTTGACCGCATCATCGGCTAACGCGAGCGACGCTGTCAATCCGGGCGACTCGATGCCGAACAGATTCACCAGCCCCGGGACGCCGTGCTCGGCCGGGCCCTGGATCAGGAAATCGGCGGCCGGCTCCTTGGGGCCGGATGTCTTGGGGCGGATGCCGGCATATCCGGGTGCGAGCGCCCCGTCGGGGAGCCCCGGCCAGTAGTGGCGGATCGCCGCGTAGAAGCGTTCCGAACGCTTTGGGTCGACCGCATAGTCGGTGCGGGGGTCGAAGCGCTCGAGCCATTCCACGTCCGGGCCGAAGCGCGCCTGGCCCGCGAGATCCAGCGTCACATGCACGCCGAGGCCGCCGGGCTCCGGCACCGGGTAGACCAGCCGCGAGAACGGCGGCCGCGATGTAAGCGAGTAGTAGTTGCCCTTGGCGTAGTACTCCGGCGGGATCTTCGCGGCGGGAAAGCCCGCCATCAGGCGCGCGACGCTGGGGGCGCGGAAGCCCGCGCTGTTGATGAGCAATTCTGTTTTTATTTCTGTATCGCCTGCCTGAAGAACAAAATCCTTTGAAGAAAAACGGCAAGCCTTCAAAGGACTCTTGAGCGCCAGCATCGCCCCTGCCGCCTCCGCATCAGCGAGGTAGGCGAGCATCAGCGCGTGGCTGTCGATGATGCCGGTGGAGGGCGAGTGCAGGGCGGCGACGCAATGCAGCGCGGGCTCCATGCGCATCGCTTCCGCTGCCGGGATCTCGACGACGTCGGTCACGCCGTTCCCATGCGCTTTTGCTTTTATCGATAGGAGTTCTTCCTTCTGCGAGATCGAAGTGGCCACGATCAGCTTGCCGCAATGCCTGAACGGCACGCCGTGCGTTTCGCAGTACTCGTAGAGGCGCCGGCGCCCCTCGACGCAAGCGCGCGCCTTGAGCGAGCCCTTCGGGTAGTAGATGCCGGCGTGGATCACCTCGGAGTTGCGCGAGCTGGTGTGGGTGCCGATCGCGTCCTCGGCTTCCAGGATCACCACCTCGCGGCCCGCCTGCGCGAGCGCCCGCGCCACCGCCAGGCCGACCACACCCGCACCGATCACCACGCACTCGACCTTATCCATGGACGCTTTTTCTGAAATAGAACTTTTCTGATAAGAAAGCGCAAAGGCCGAACGCCCCGATCGCCAGCGCCATCGGCCGGGTGCTGCCGTCAAAGGCGGCGGCCAGGCCGGCGCTCAGCAGCGCGCCCAGGCCGAAGGGGATGGCGCCCAGCAGCGACGAGGCGGAGCCCGCCATCTGCGGAAATGGCGAGAGCGCGGCGGCGGTGGCGTTGGGAATCATGAAGGAGCAGCCGAACAGGTAGATCACCATCGGCAGCACCACCGCGCTCCAGTGGGGCGCGCCGGCCAGCGCCAGCACCGCCAGCATGAAGCCGCCGATGGCAACCAGCGCCGCGCCGAATCGCACCCGGCGGGCGCTGCCGAGCCGCGACACCAGGCGCGCGCCGAGCAAGCCGCCAACGATCTGGCCCAGCATCACCGCGGCGAACAGCACGCTGAACGCGGTAGGCGTAAGGCTCAGCGCCTGCACCATCGCCAGCGCCGAACTGGAAACAAAGGCGATGACGCCCATCTGCGCGCAGACCATGGTGGCGAGCGCGGCCCTGAATCGACTGTCGCCGAACAGCAACGCATAATTGGCGGCGATGCGCCCGGGCGCGATCGACGGGCGCTCCGCGGGCGCGGTTTCGCCCATGCCGAAGCCGACGGCGGCCAGCAGCGCCAGCGCGACCGCCGTATAGACCCAGAACACCGCCGGCCAGCCGCTCAGCGCGATCGCCTGGCCGCCGATCAGTGGCGCGAGGACCGGAATCACGCCGAACACCGCCATCATTCGCGCCAGCAGGTGCGCCGCCTGCTCGCGCGCGTAGAGGTCGCGCACGATGGAACGGGCGATCACCGGGCCGCTCGACATGCCGAGACCCTGGGCGAAGCGCAACAGGACCAGCGATTCGATGGAGCCCGCTGCAGCGCCGCACACGCTTGAAACGAGAAAAAGCGCCATTCCCGCCAGCAGCACCGGCTTGCGGCCGTAGCGGTCGGATACCGGGCCCCAGAGGAACTGGCCGATGGCCAGGCCGAGCAGGTAGGTGGTGATGGCCAGCTGGGCGGCGCCAGGGTCGGCGCCCGCATTTCCACCGAGTTCGTGCGCAATCACCGGCACCGACGGCAGGAACATGTCCATGCCGAGCGCCGTGAGCGCGATCAGAACGCCAAGCAGCAGCGTGAATGGGAATGAAGCCCGAGGAACAGCCACTTGTAGATATAATAGCGCGCCCCCTCAGAGCCCCCAGGCGCTTGAACCTCTCCGCGATATTCTCCAAGACCGGCAAGGGCGTGCAGGAAGCGTCCGGCAAGACCAGTCAACTGTCGCGCGCCGACCGGTCGGTACTGTCCGCCATCGACGGCAAGACCTCTCTCACCGAGGTGCAGAAGAAGTTCGAGAAGCTCGACAAGCCGAAATTCGAAGCCCTGATCCAGCAGCTCGACAAAGACGGCTTCATCCGCGAAGTCTCCTCAGGCTCCCAATCCGCGGCGCCCACTACTGCGCGCCCGGCAGCTGCCGCGGCGAAAGCCGCGCCGCCCCCGCCGAAACCTGCGTCCTCCGATGACGGCGATGGCCTCGATTTCACGCAGGCGATCAAGATTCCCTCCAAAGCACCCGCGCCTGCAGCTCCCAAGCCGCCGCAAATCGATCTGGCGGCGGCGGCGCGCGCCGGCGTCGAGCGCAAAAAGGAAGAAGACGGGACGCTCGACTACCGGTCGCGCCAGGAATTGCAGGCGAAAATGAAGGCGGAGGCCGACGCCAAAGCGAAGGCCGACGCTGAAGCCAAGGCGAAGGCCGACGCCGAAACCAAGGCGAAGCTCGAGGCGAGAGCCAGGGTGGAAGCCGAAGTCCGCGCGCGGGCCGCTGCAAACGCCAAAGCGGCGTCGGAAGCGAAAGCGGCAGCCGACGCGAAGAGCCGGGCCGAAGCGGAGGAGAAAGCCAGAGCAGAAGCGGAAGCGAAGGTGAAGGCGGAAGCCGAAGCGAAGGTCAAGGCGGAACTGGAAGCGAAGGCGCGCGCCGACCTGGAGGCGAAAGGCCGCGCCGAGGCCGACGCGAAAATGCAGGCCGACGCTGAAGCCAAGGTCAAGGCGGCGCACGAAGCGGCGGAGCGCTCGGCGGCCGAAGCGAAAGCCAAGACCGACGCGGCGGACCGCGATCGGCAGGCGGCCGAGGATCGCGCGCGCAAGGAAATGGAGGAAAAGGCCAGGCGCGACGAAGAGATAATGCGCCAGCGTCTCGAAGCCGAGATGAAAGCCCAGCTCGAGAACGAACGCAAGGCGCGCGCGGAAGAAGACCGCAAGCGGGAAGAAGAGGCGAAAAAGCGGGAAGAAGAAGCGAAAAAGCGGCGCGAAGAGGAAGACCGCCGCCGCAAGGAAGAAGACGAGCGGCGCGCGAAGGAAGATGCGGAGCGCCGGGCGAAGGAGGAGGCGGAGCGCAAGAAGCGCGAGGACGAAGAGCGCAAGCGCGCGCACGATGAGGGCCAGCGCAAGGAACTGGAAGCGACGGCGAAGCGCGATGCCGAAGCGCTGCGCCAGAAGCTGGAAGCCGAGATGAAGGCGAAGCTTGAGGCCGAGCGCAAGGCGCGCGAAGAGGAAGACCTCAGGAAGCGCAAGGAAACGGACGAGCGGCGATCGCGCGAATACGTGGAGCGCCGCGCGCAAGAGGAAGCCGAGCGCAAGGCGAGAGACGATGCCGAAGCGAAGGCCCGTGCTGACGCCGCCGCCTCCCTGCCAAAGATTGCAGCCACGCTGCCTCCTGCACAGGCGCCCAAGGCAGCCGCGGCGCCCGCTGCATCCGCTGCCTCGGCTGCGCTGGGCGACGACTTGCTGGCAGACCTTGATTCCTTCGGCAAGCGCGAAGAGGAAGAGCAGCGCGAGAAGGAAGAAGCGGAGCGCAAGGCCAAGGAAGAGGCCGAGCGCAAGGCCAAGGCGGAAGCCGAGAGTAGGGCCAAGGAGGAAGCGGACAGGAAACGGCGCGAAGAAGAGGAGCGTGCCCGCAAGGACGAAGAGGAGAAGCGCGCAAAAGAGGAGGCCGAGCGCAAGGAGCGCGAGGAAGAAGAGCGGCGCAAGGAGGAGGAAGCCGAGCGCAAGCGCAAGGCGAAGGAGGCGCTCGCCGCCAAGCAGGCCGAAGAGAAGGCGGCCCGGGCCGGCGCCGGAGCAAAGCCGGGCAAGAAAAGCGGCGCAAAAGCCGCCGCGGACGACGACATCGGGGTCAGCGACGACGATCTCGACACGGACGACCTGAAGCGAGACCAGAAGGTGGCCGCGGAGATGGCGCGCAAGGTGGCGCGCGAACAGCCGGCCGTGGCCGTCAGCGGCGGCCGGCCGAAGAAATGGGGCAAGCCGGTGGCGATCGCGCTGTTCGTCCTGCTGGTCGCCGGATTGGGCGCGCTGCACGTGATGCCGCTGTCCACCGCAGAATACGAAAAAGCGGCCTCTGAAGCGATGGGGTTACCCGTGAAGATCAGTTCGGCGCGGCTGTCGATGATCACCGGCCTCGAAGTGAAGCTCGAAGGCGTCTCGATCGGCGACGCGGTGAAGATCCGCGTGGTGCACGGTTCGCCGGAAGTCGGTTCGCTGCTCGGCTCGCGCAAGGCGTTCAGCCGCATGGACCTGGAAGGCGTTTCGATTTCGCAGTCGCAGGTCGCCGACGCGCTGCTCGGCAAGGTTGCGGGCGAGAACTTCCGCGTCGCGCGCATCACCATCAAGCAGCTGGTGCTGGACGGTCCGCTCAAGCTGCCGGCGCTGGACATAGATGCGGCGGTATCGGGCGACGGCTCGCTGCAATCCGTGAAGCTGACCGGCGCCGACAAGTTGGTGGTGCAGCTGCTGCCCAAGGGCGGCGACATCGCCTTCGAGATCAGCGCGGGTTCGCTGGCATTGCCGTTCGTGCCGGCGCTGATTCTCTCCGAATTCAGCATGAAGGGCAGCGCCAACCGCGCCGGTGTCACGACCGCCGAATTCGACGGCCGCGCCTACGATGGCGTGATCAGCGGCAGCGCGCGCATCCGCTGGGGCGCGACCTGGACCGTGGAGGGCGAGTTGCGCGCGCGCGGCGTGAAGGTGGCGGTCTTCGCGCCGGCGCTGGTATCCGACGGCAAGGTCGAGGGGCGCGGCGCCTACACGATGACCGGCACTAAGCCCGCCACGCTCTACGAGAGCGCGCGGCTGCAAGGCGAATTCAAGATCGAGAAGGGCGTGCTCGGCAGCTTCGACCTGTCGCGCGCGCTGCAGAGCGGCGGCGCGAACAGCAGCGGCACCACCATTTTCAACGAGTTGACCGGCCAGGGCGTGTACGACAAGGGCACGGTGCAGATCACCAGCGCCTCGGTCACCGCCGGCGCGATGAATGCCGGCATGGGCCTGAACATCGATGCCAACGGCGCGCTGTCGGGCCGCGTGGTGGCCGACGTGAAGACCGCCAACCAGAACGTGCGCGCGACGCTCAACATTTCGGGCAAAGTGCAGGATCCCGTGATCAGGAAGTGACTGCGCCTACCGTAATCCGTTTCCGCGGCGCCCGTGCGCTGTCGGATTTCCGTCTCGCCAAGCTGGTCCAGGAACTCAAGGTCGCGCAGCCCGCCGTCCACGGCGTGGCTGCCGAGTTCTGGCACTTCGTCGAAGCGGACCACGCACCAGACGCCGAAGAAATGCTGCTGCTGGAGCGGCTGCTGCGCTACGGCACGCCGCCCACGGGCAATCCGGCCGGCGAATCGCTGGTGGTGGTGCCGCGGCTGGGCACCATTTCTCCGTGGTCGTCCAAGGCGACCGACATCGCGCGCAACTGCGGGCTGCATGGCGTGCGCCGGATAGAGCGCGGCATTTTGTTTTCCATCGAATTCAAAGGGAAAATAGACCGCGCAGGGGTTGGCGCGTTGATCCACGACCGCATGACCGAAAGCGTGCTGGCTTCGCTGGAGGAGGCGGGCAGCATGTTCCGGCACGTCGCGCCGCGGCCGTTGGAGCGCGTGCCGCTCGCGCGGCTCGAGCAGGCCAATGCGCGCCTCGGCCTGGCCCTGAACGACGAGGAGATCGCCTACCTGCGCGACGCCTACCGCGGCATCGGGCGCGATCCGACCGACGCGGAGCTCACCATGTTCGCGCAGGCGAACTCCGAGCATTGCCGCCACAAGATCTTCAATGCCGACTGGGTCATCGACGGCGAGACCAAGGACCAGTCCCTGTTCGCGATGATCCGGCACACGCACGCCGCCAATCCGCAGGGTACGGTGCTGGCGTACTCAGACAACGCGGCGATTCTTGAAGGTTCCGTGGCGCAGCGGTTTTTTCCCGGCGCCGATGGGGTTTATTTCTCGAAGAAGGAACTGACCCATTACGTAGCCAAATGCGAAACTCATAACCATCCGACTGCGATCTCGCCATTTGCGGGCGCGGCGACGGGCGCGGGCGGCGAGATCCGCGACGAGGGCGCGACCGGCCGCGGCGCGAAGCCGAAGGCGGGCCTGGTCGGCTATTCCGTGTCCAACCTGCGCATTCCGGGAATGCCGCAGCCCTGGGAAGCGCAGGACTACGGGCGCCCGGGGCGGATCGCCACGGCTCTGCAGATCATGATCGACGGTCCCATCGGCGCGGCCGCATTCAACAACGAATTCGGCCGGCCGAATCTCGCCGGGTATTTTCGCTGCTTCGAACAGCCGGTCGGCGGCGTGCAGCGCGGGTACCACAAGCCGATCATGCTGGCGGGAGGAGTCGGAAATATTTCAGCTGCTGATTCTTTTAAAAATAATTTTGATGAAAAAACGCTGCTGATCCAGCTGGGCGGGCCGGGCATGCTGATCGGCATGGGCGGCGGCGCGGCCTCCTCGATGCGCGCCGGCGCGAACACCGAGGACCTCGACTTCGACTCGGTGCAGCGCGGCAACGCGGAAATCCAGCGTCGCGCGCAGGAAGTGATCGACCGCTGCTGGCAGCGGGGAGCGGCCAACCCGATCCTGTCGGTGCACGACGTCGGCGCGGGCGGGCTGTCGAACGCGTTTCCGGAGCTGGCGCATGGGGCGGGACGCGGCGCGCGCCTCGACCTGCGCGCGGCGCCTTCCGAGGACAGCGGCATGTCGCCGCGCGAAATCTGGTGCAACGAGGCGCAGGAACGCTATGTGCTTGCCATTGCGCCGGACAGCCTGAAAACATTCGAAGACATCTGCGCGAGAGAGCGTTGCCCGTTCGCGGTGCTGGGGACCGCGACTGCCGATGGGCACCTTTCAGTCAGCGACAAGAAGTTCGATAACAACCCCGTTGATATCGATCTGTCCATTATCCTCGGCAAGCCGCCGAAGATGTTGCGCGACGTCAAGCGGCTGGCGCCCAGGCTGGAACCGCTGTCGCTGGACGGCATCGAGTTGAAGGAGGCGGCTTACCGCGTGCTGCGCCACCCGGCGGTGGCAGACAAGACGTTCCTGATTTCAATCGGCGATCGCACGGTCGGCGGATTGTGCTCGCGCGACCCGTTCGTCGGCCCCTGGCAGATTCCGGTGGCGGATTGCGCGGTGACGCTGCTGGACTTCGAGGGCTACGCGGGCGAGGCCTTCGCCATCGGCGAGCGCGCGCCGCTGGCGCTGATCGACGGCCCGGTGTCGGGGCGCATGGCGGTAGGCGAGGCGCTCACCAACCTCGCGGCCGCGCGCGTCGGCGCACTGGACCGGGTGAAACTCTCGGCCAACTGGATGGCGGCCGCGGGCTCGCCGGGTGAAGATGCGTCGCTCTTCGACACGGTGCGCGCGGTGGCGCTGGAACTCTGCCCGGCGCTGGGCGTGGCGATCCCGGTCGGCAAGGATTCCCTGTCCATGCGTACGGCATGGGACGGCAAAGAAGTGGTGGCGCCCCTGTCGCTGATCGTGACCGCTTTCGCAGCGGCAACGGATGCGCGCGCCACGCTGACGCCGCGCCTGCGCACGGATGCCGGCGACACCGAGCTGCTGCTGATCGACCTGGGCGGCGGCAGGAACCGGCTCGGCGGCTCGATCCTGGCGCAGGTGTATTCGAGATTCGGCGATTCGGCGCCGGATGTGGATTCAGCACCTGCGCTCAAGAGTTTCTTCACGGCAATACAGAAACTCAGCGAAGAAAAACTGCTCCTTGCCTACCATGACCGCTCCGACGGCGGCCTGTTCAGCACCGTGTGCGAGATGGCTTTCGCCGGCCATTGCGGCGTCAGCATCAACCTGGATGCGCTGATGTTCGAGCCGTCGGGTGACGAGGTGGACGGCTTCAAGCGGGCCGACAGCGAGCAGCTGGCCGGGCGCTTGCGCGAGCGCGCGCTGCAGGTCATGTTCGCCGAAGAGCTGGGCGCCGTGCTGCAGACCCGCGCCGCGGACCGGGCAAAGGTGATGGGCCTGCTGCGTTCCGCCGGTCTTGGCGACCTGTGCCATGTCATCGGGCACCTGAATGCGCGCGACGAACTCGTTTTTACTCGTAACGCCAAGCCCATGTTCAAGGAAACGCGCGTAGACCTGCAGCGCGCCTGGTCCGAGACCAGCTTCCGCATGCAGCAATTGCGCGACAACCCTGAATGCGCGCAGGAAGAGTACGACCGGATACTGGACGTGAAGGATCCGGGTTTGTCGTTTCAACTGGGTTTTGAAATAAAAAAATCCCTGATGGGAAATTCGAAACCCCGGGTCGCGATCCTTAGGGAGCAAGGCGTCAACAGCCAGGTCGAGATGGCCGCGGCTTTTGCGCGTGCCGGCTTTGAAGCAGTGGATGTACATATGTCCGACATCATTTCGGGCCGCACGCAGCTTTCGGGCTTCAAGGGGCTCGCGGCTTGCGGCGGTTTCTCCTACGGCGACGTGCTGGGCGGCGGGCAGGGCTGGGCGAAGTCGATCCTGTTCAACGCCCGCGCGCGCAAGGAATTCGAGGCCTTCTTCGAGCGCAGCGACAGCTTCGCGCTGGGCTCCTGCAACGGCTGCCAGATGATGGCGGCGCTGAAGGAAATCATCCCGGGCGCGCAGCACTGGCCGCTGTTCACCGGCAACCGCTCCGCGCAGTTCGAGGCGCGCTTCGTGATGGCCGAGGTGACCGATAGCCCGTCCATCCTGTTCAAGGGCATGGCGGGCAGCCGCATGCCGATCACCACCGCCCACGGCGAAGGATTTGCCGCCTTCGAAAACAAAGCGGATTTGAGCAAGGCGACCATAGCGCTGCGCTTTGTCGACAACCGTGGCAATGCGGCAGAAAAATACCCGCTCAATCCGAACGGTTCGCCGGCCGGCATCACCGGGCTGACCACGCCCGACGGCCGCTTCACGGTGGTGATGCCGCACCCAGAGCGCGTGTTTCGTTCGATCCAGATGTCATGGGCGCCTGACAATGCAACCGAGGATTCGCCATGGATGCAGCTTTTCTACAACGCAAGAAGATGGGTCGGCTGATTTTTCTTTTCGCCTGGATTATTTCTTTCCAGGTTTTTGCCCAAACCTACCCGACCAAACCCATTCGGCTCGTGGTCGGCTTTCCTCCGGGCGGCGCGAACGACATCCTCGCCCGCCTGGTGGGCGCGCGCCTGCAGGAAGGCCTGGGGCAGAGCGTAATCGTGGAAAACAAGCCGGGCGCCAATGCGATCATCGCCACCGAGTTCGTCGCCAAGAGCGCGCCCGACGGCTACACGCTGCTGATCGGCGCCAGCGGCGCGATGACCTTCAATCCCGGCCTGTACGACAAGTTGTCCTACGACCCGGTACGGGATTTTGCGCCGGTGACCATGCTGGGGTCTTTCCCGCTGGTGCTCGGCGTCAATCCCGCGCTACCGGCGCAGTCGGTGAAGGAGTTGATCGCGCTTGCCAAGGCCTCGGCCGGCAAGTTCAACTACGGCGCCGGTTCCACGCCGTTCCAGCTCGCCGCCGAATTGTTCAAGCTGCAGGCCGGCCTGGACATCAAGCACATCCCGTACAAAGGCAGCGTGGCAATGGCGACCGCGGTCGTGACCAACGACGTGCAGCTTGCGTTCATGGACGCGCCGCCCGCGATGCCGCAGATCAAGGCCGGGCGCATACGCGCGCTGGCCGTCACTTCGCGTACGCGCGCGCCGGCGCTGCCCGAAGTCCCGACCATGATCGAGGCGGGCATGGGGCAATACGAGGTGGTGCTGTGGACCGGCCTGTTCGCGCCCGCGGGCACGCCAAAGCCGGTGCTCGACGCGCTGCACGCGCAGGCGGTGAAGGCAATGCAGGTGCCCCAAGTGCGCGAGAGCATGGCCGGCCTCGGCATCGATCCGGTCGGCAACACGCCCGCCGAACTCGGTGCGATACTCAAGGCCGATCTGGAAAAATGGACCGCCGTCGCGAAAAGCGCCGGTGTGAAAGCCGAATGAAGCTGTTGACCTGCCTTATTCTTTTATTTGGAGCAATTGAAGTGAATGCCGCCGACTGCCCTCCGCTGCTCGACGCCGCGCTGCCGACACTGTCGGACGACAAGCCCGAGTCGATCTGCCAGTACCGGGGCAAGGTGATCCTGGTGGTGAATACCGCCAGCCAATGCGGCTACACGCCGCAATACGAAGGCCTCGAGAAGCTCTACAAGCGCTACAAGGACAAGGGGCTGGTGATCCTCGGCTTCCCGTCCAACGACTTCGGCGGGCAGGAGCCGGGCTCCAACAAGGAGATCGCGAAGTTCTGCGAGGCCAACTACGGCGTCAGCTTTCCGATGTTCACCAAGACCAGCGTCGCCAAGGGCGCGGTGAACCCGTTCTACGCCAAACTCATCAAGACCACGGGCACGCCGCCGGCCTGGAATTTCCACAAGTACCTGGTGGACCGCAATGGCGCGAAAGCCTGGTCCTACGACACCGCCACCGAACCTTCCGACCGGAAGCTGGTGAAGGAAATCGAACGCCTGCTTGCAGAAAAAGGAGACAGCAAATGAGCATCGTGCGTCATGAATCCGGCCCGATCCTGAGCCTGGCCGTGGAGAACGGCAACACCATCTACCTGGCGGGCATCGTGCCGAAAAACCTGAAGAACGACATCAAGGGCCAGACACAGGAAGTGCTGGCCGAGATCGACCGCCTGCTCGCCAAGTGCGGCAGCAGCAAGTCCAAGCTGCTGCAGGCCACCATCTGGGTCACCGACATCCGCAACCGCGCGCCGATGAACGAAGTCTGGACCGTCTGGACCGACCCGAAGAACCTGCCGGTGCGCGCCTGCATCGAAGCGAAGCTCGCCGACCCGGCGTGTCTCGTCGAAATCATGGTGGTGGCCGCGAAGGGCTAGAGATCGGCCTTATATCGCTCGACCATCTGCGCCTGCGATTCGGCGAGGGCGGGCTCGCCAATCTGGTCGGCGAGCATCTGCCCCATGGTGGGCAGTACCGAGCGTTCCACCTGCAGGCTTGCATCCCAAAGTTTTGAGCGCATCAGCGCCTTGGCGCAGTGCAGGTAGACGTCTTCGACTTTGACTTCGATGATGAGCTTGGGCGCGCGCTTTTCGTTTTTGAACGCCTCAAGCACGGAATTTTCATCCGCCAGGCGCGCGCGGCCGTTGACGCGCAGCGTCTCGTCCACGCCGGGGATCAGGAACAGCAGCCCGACGCGGCCGGTGGCGATGATGTTCTCCAGCGTATCCAGCCGGTTGTTGCCGGGTGCGTCCGGGATCAGCAGCGTCGCGCTGTCGGGCGCCTTGACGAAGCCCGGCTCGCCGCCTCGCGGCGAAGCGTCGTAGCGCCCCTCCGCGCTGCCGCTCGATAACACCACAAATGGCGACAGCGCGAGGAAGCGCAGGCAGTGCTTGTCGAGGTGCGGAAGTTGCTTCTTGACCGAGCGTTCCTTGGCCGGGAGATAGAGGCCGCGCAGCTTTTCATTGCTGTCGATCATGCCTTGATCATACCCGCAGGCTCGGCAGGCCGATGCCGGTCGCGTCGAAACCGCCGTCCACGGCCAGCGTCTGGCCGTTGATGTAGCTCGCCGCGTCGCTGCAGAGGAACAGCACCGCCGCCGCGATCTCGTCTTCGCTGCCATAGCGGTTCAGCGGAATGGCGTCGTGATAGTCGGCGCGGATCGCCGCCGAGTGCACCGCCTTGGCCATCGCCGTGTCCACCGGGCCGGGCGCGACCGCGTTGACGCGGATACCGAGGTTGCCGAGCTCAGCCGCCTGCTGTTTGGTGAGGTGATCGAGCGCCGCCTTGCTGGTGCCGTAGGCGACGCGCAGCGTGCTCGCGCGCAGGCCCGAGATCGAGCTGATGTTGACCACCGCGCCGCCGCCGTTCTTCAGCATCACCGGCGCGCAGGCCTGCGTGCAGAGGAAGGGGCCGTTCAGGTTCACCGCCAGCACGCGCTGCCATTCCTCGAACGTCGTTTCCAGCAGCGGCTTGAAGACGGCGATGCCGGCGTTGTTCACCAGCGCGTCGATGCGGCCGAAGTATGCTGCGATCTTTTCAATGGACACCTTTACCTGCTGCGGATCTGAAACGTCGCACTGGAGCGCGAATGCGCTTTCCAGTCGCGCCGCATCCAGATCGAGAATGGCGACCCGGTAACCGTTCGAGAGGAACTGTTTCGCTATTGCTAGCCCGATGCCGCGCGCGGCGCCCGTGACGACTGCGACTTTGCTCATCTCAGTCGACGATGAACAGCTTCGCGCCGTTCTTCGTGTAGGAGCGGTGCGGCTCCGCGTTGTCCGCCACCTGGTAGCTCATGCCCGCCGTCAGCACAAACTCCCGGCCGTCCTTGAGTTCGGTGTGCAACTCGCCTTCCGTGCAAAAAAGGATGTGTCCCTTCACGCACCAGTGATCCGCGAGATAGCCGGGCGTGTACTCCACCATGCGCACGCGGATGGCGCCGAACTGCCGCGTGCGCCAGTACGCTGTTCCGGTCTCGCCCTTGTGCTCGGTCTGCTCGACCGTCGACCAGTCCGTGGTGCCGAACGGGATGTCGGATATTTTCATTTACGGATGGCGGCCACGTTGACGAGGGTTTCCTCGCGTTGTACGGGCACACCAAAGCCGAGGAGCTGCTTCAGGCCGAGATCCGGACGGCTCCACCAGAGGTAGGGCAGGGATACGTTCTGAGGGCCGAATTCGAAGCCGTGCGCGCGCACCATCGCCATGTATTCATCCGCCGTGCGCTGCAGGTGCATCGGGTGCCGGAACAGGTAGCGGATGATCCAGGAGTGGATGTAGGCGCGCGTGGATTCCGCGATCAGCAACAGCCCGCCGGGCCTGAGCACGCGATGGAACTCCCGCAGCGCCGCCTCCTGCTGCGTCAGGTGGTGCAGGGTCTGGTGGCAGAACAGCAGGTCCACGCTGGCGTCGGGCAGGTCGAGCGCGGCCAGGTCGCCGTGGCGCAGTTCGATCGGCACGCTTTCCAGCGCGGCTTCCTTGTGCGCGAGTTGCAGGCAGGCTTCCTCGGCGTCTACGCCAATCAGGCGCTCGGGCGCGAAATGCTCGATCAGCGGCTTGAACGCCTTGCCCTGTCCGCAGCCCGCGTCGAGTATCACCGGATAGGAGGATTTCCTGGCGGGAATTAACCGATCCAGATCGTTCACTGCGGCCTGTACCACGTGGATAACCCAGGTCTGCGTGCCGAGGAACCAGAAGCCGAACCGGGTTTCGGGAACGACCGCGTTTTCGACGGCATGGTTCATCCGGCGATTTTGCCATGGTCGAAAAGTTGCAGGACGCCGTCCAGCCCGGAATAGCTGAGGCTGTGCGTGGCTTGCGCGCGCACCACGGGCTTCGCGCGGTAGGCAACGGAGATGCCGGCTTCGGCCATCATCTTCAGGTCGTTGGCGCCGTCGCCGATGGCGACGGTCTGTTCAGGCTTCGCGCCCAGGCGGCGGGCGAGCTGCCGCAGCTTGGCGGCCTTGGCGCCGGCGTCAACGATGCCGCCCAGCACGCGGCCGGTGAGCTTGCCGTCCTCGATCTCAAGGACGTTCGACAGCGTTTCGTCCAGCCCCAGGCGCTCCTTCAGGCGTTCGGTGAAGAAGGTGAAGCCGCCGGAGACCAGCAGCAGCGCGACGCCGTGGTGCTTGCAGCGCTCGACCAGCTGCTGCGCGCCGGGTGAGAGGCGCAGTTTCTCGTCGTAGACGTCCTGCAGCACCTCTTCGCTCAGCCCCGCGAGCAGGGCGACGCGCTTGCGCAGGCTCTCCGGGAAGTCGATTTCTCCCCGCATGGCTTGCGAGGTAATTGCCGAAATCTGGTCTTTGATATTCAAGTAACCACCCAACTCGTCAATGCACTCGATGGTGATCAGAGTTGAATCCATGTCCATCGCCAACAGCTTCAAGTCGGCGAAGCGCCGGCCCTCGGGAATCCAGGCATGGTCCAGGCGGCGCGTCTCGCACCAGGCGGCGACGCGCTCGCGGCGCTGCGTGCCGCGCAGGCGCCAGGCGTGCTCGCTGGTCTGCTCGGGCGTCTGCGACCCGCACAGGTCCGCGATCGCCGCCGCGTCAGCGGCGCTAGCCTCAGCGCTTTGAACGACGAGGATCGGCGCGCTGGTCGCTGGGGGCATCGGCTTTCTTTTCGGATGGATCGGGTTTCCGGGTCGCCTGCTCGAGCCAGGACTTGGCCTGTGCGGGGTCGGCGGCCACGCCCAAGCCGAGCTCGTAGGCTTTGGCCAGTTCCAGCATGGCGATGCGATTGCCGTGGTTGGCGGAGCGCCGGAACCAGGCGGTAGAGGCTTCGAGGTCGCGGGGCGCGCCTATTCCTTTTTGCAGCAGGATCGCGAGGAACAGCGCCGCGGTGTCATTGTCCTGGGCGGCGGAGGCGCGGAACCACTTCACCGCCTCGACCGCGTTCTGCGGCACGCCTTCGCCGTCGAGATAGAGGCGGCCGAGTTGCGCCTGCGCGCGCGGCTCGCCCGCGTCGGCCGCCTTGCTCAGCAAGTTGGCCATCTCGGCCATGTCCTGCGGCGCGCCCAGGCCCATGCCGTACATCAGCGCGAGGTTGGTCTGCGCCACCGCGTGCCCCTGGTCGGCGGCGAGCTTGTACCACTTCATCGCTTCGAGCGGATTCCTGAGCACGCCGCGCCCGTCGAAATACATCGCGCCGAGGTTGTTTTGCGCGCCGGCATGCCCGGAATCGGCCGCGCGCTCATACCAGCCGCGCGCCGCGTCCAGGTTGCGCAGCGGCGGGCCCGCCGTTTCGAGGATCGTGCCAAGCACGTACTGCGCCTCGATATTGCCGTCCGCCGCCAGCGGACGCAGCGAATCGAGCGCCTGCTTGACGTCGCCGCGGTCGAGCGCGCCCAACGCCGGGATCAGGTCCTGGTTGCCTTCTTTGTCTCTATCCCGGTCCTGCTGCGCGCCCGCGGCGAACATCCAGGCAAAAGCCAGCATAAACAAAATGGTTCTCACGCCGAGAGCGCTCCGAGCAAGTCTTTCGCCGCCTGCACCCGCAGCGGCCACTCGGCCATTTTCGCTTCCAGCCGCAGGCGCTCGGGCCCGGCCAGCCGCAGGTTCTTCCGTTTCTGCACCAGCGCGATCACCCTGGCGCGGTCGACCGGCGCATCTTTGGCGAACTGCAGCTGCAGCGTTTCGTGGGTGGTCTCCACTCGCGTGACGCCAAGCGGCGCGGCGAGCAGGCGCAGGCGGTGGGTTTCGAGCAGCACCTTGGCCGGCTCAGGCAGCAGGCCGAAGCGGTCGATCAACTCTTCGTACATGGCCTCGATCTCGTCCTGCGTGCGGCAGTTGGCGAGGCGCTTGTAGAGCGTCAGGCGCTCGTGCACGTCGTCGCAATAAGTCTCCGGCAGCAGCGCCGGCGCATGCAGCTTGATTTCGGCCGCGCCGTCGAGCGCCTGGTCGAGGTCGATCGCCTTGCCGTCCTTCAGCGCGCGCACCGCGCGCTCGAGCATCCGCGTGTAAAGGTCGAAGCCGATTTCCTGGATCTGGCCCGACTGCGAGTCGCCGAGCACTTCGCCCGCGCCGCGGATTTCCAGGTCGTGCATCGCCAGGTAGAAGCCGGAGCCCAGCTCTTCCATCATCTGGATGGCCTCCAGCCGCTTCTTCGCCTGCGCGCCCAGCGCTTCTTCCGGGGGCGTCATCAGGTAGGCATAGGCCTGATGGTGCGAGCGCCCGACGCGGCCGCGCAGCTGGTGCAGCTGCGCCAGGCCGAACTTGTCCGCGCGGTTGATGACGATCGTGTTGGCGTGCGGATTGTCGATGCCGGTCTCGATGATCGTCGAGCAG
>JANXUV010000235.1 GCA_025356085.1 Betaproteobacteria bacterium | reverse complement strand
CTTCTTCGCCAAAATATGCGTCAGCGCCGCCGTCAGCGTCGTCTTGCCATGATCCACGTGCCCTATCGTCCCCACATTCAAGTGAGGCTTGGTTCTCTCAAATTTGCCTTTTGCCATGACGGACGCCTATCAGTTGAAAACGTTCGAAAATCTGGTGCCCATGATGTGGATCGAACACATGACCTCTCCCTTACCAAGGGAGTGCTCTACCACTGAGCTACATGGGCCGAATTCCCACTTTCCCGGAAGCTCTGGAGCGGGTGAAGGGAATCGAACCCTCGTCATAAGCTTGGAAGGCTTCTGCTCTGCCATTGAGCTACACCCGCCTCTATCCACTCACCCCAAACAATCAAAAACACACCAAAAAAAACTTGCTTGCGCCGCCGCCCGCATTGCTACCTTCGACCCGAAAGCTGGTGGAGGGGGTTGGATTCGAACCAACGTAGGCGCAAGGCCAACAGATTTACAGTCTGCCCCCTTTAGCCGCTCGGGCACCCCTCCGGCGGAACCTGAAATTATGTCTTGTTTCCGTCAGTTACGCAAGATCCAATCCAAGGCTGAGACAGGGGGCCGGCCGGCGGCCCGGAAAGGGTGCGCCGGACGGACGGACGGGACTGTTTAGGGGGATTGGGCAGCAGAAAGTTCCAGGACAATCAGTCAAATAGCGGCAGCCGGGAAGGGGAATTTCGCAGCTTGGGCTCTGGCGCATTATCATCGGCCCTGTGCGAATCGCCATTCTCGAAGACGACCCGGACCAATTGGCCTTGCTGCAGCGCTGGCTCGTGCAGGACGGCCACGACGTGCATGGCTACCTGACGGGGCGCGAAGTGATGATGCGCGCAACACGCGAGAGCTTCGACCTGTTCGTGCTCGATTGGCAGGTACCCGACGTCTCCGGCACCGAAGTCCTGCAATGGCTGCGCAACAACGTCTCGCGCACCGTGCCCATTCTCTTCGTCACCGTGCGCGACTCCGAGCAGGACATCGTTTTCGCGCTGGAAAGCGGCGCCGACGACTACATGATCAAGCCGGCGCGTCAGAACGAGTTGCTGGCGCGTGTGCACGCGCTGTTGCGCCGCGCGTACCCGCACGAGGAAGACAAGCATCTGTCGTTTCCGCCGTTCGAGATCGACACCCAGCGCGGGGAAATCCGCCGCGCCGGCGCCAAGATCGAGCTCACGCCCAAGGAATTCGACCTTGCGGTGGTTCTGTTCCGCAACATCGGGCGATTGATGTCCCGCGGCCATCTGCAGGAGTCGGTCTGGGGCCGCTCCGGCGACCTGGCGACGCGCACTGTGGATACGCACGTGAGTCAGGTACGCAAGAAACTCGACCTGCGGACGGAAACCGGCTTCAGGGTGGTGCCGGTCTACAACTACGGCTACCGGCTGGAGTGGTCCGAAGCCCCAAGCTGATTGTTGCCGGCGCTGCTTAATCCGGAGTGGCCCGCCTCTGAACCGTTTTCGAGAAAGCGGGCGATGGGAGCAAACGCTAGCTGGGACTCTGGTACTTGCCCGACGAACACCCGCCCGCCCTGCGCTGCCTCGTACGGAATCCAGCGCGCCAGGCGAAACAGCCTGCGCAAGGCGACTCGCAGCATGTTTCCAGTAGGCAATTTCCCCAGCTGGCGCATGAATCCCCGGACTATTGGATAGAACATCGTGGTCCGCGCCGTGAGGGAGGGCTCCTTCAGCAACGCGTCATAGAGCGGAATCGCGCCATAGGCGCGGTACGCCTCAACAACCAGATCATGCGCCTCGTCGAACGTGATTTTATCGCGCTCAGCGAGCGCGTTGGATGATGCCGAAACGAATTTCGCGAACTCCGCGGACCATCCCGGCAGAAGCATTCGACCGAACGTGTCGCCGCTGCTTGCCTCATAAATGCTTGCGCTACTGCCGGGAGAATTCTGCTGCCGCGCAACCTGCAGGCAGTCCAGGCGCTCGATGCGACCGGCAATCGCAGTTCGGAAATACAGCAGAATCTCCATCAGGAAAAGATCCTGGATTCCGAGATCGCGCAGCTCCCGGAATTGCAACTGCAGCAGATTGGTCCGCTTGACCAGGTAAAAGCAGGTTTCAGAGTCGCCAAGGTAGAGATTGCGCAGTCTCACGCGCGCCGTTTCGCCATCGTTCGACTGGTCGCCGCGATGCGCCTTCCATTCGACACGCTTGCCGTACAGTGAATCTCCATCCGGCCGGTCGGAGCTCACCCAAAACAGGGCAGTTTGTCCGCCGCAGGCGACGTAACTGGGATGATTCCGGAGGAACTGCACGGATTCACGCAGCGCGTCCACAACGAGGAAATCATCGTTGTCGATCATTGCGGCAAAGGGGGTCTTGATGCGGCCCGCCGCGTCCGCGAGCTTCGCGTGGTAGTCGGCGTGGCTATCGTCCGGTCGGTATCGAATATATTCAAAATCGACATTAGGGAAACTGCGCTGGTCCGACAGAACATTTGAAATCGCTGGGTCTACGCCGCCGTCGGCGATCAGCACCTTGAATGGCAGGCGAATGCGCTCAGCGTATGACATCCAACGAAGCGTGAATCGCGCGCGATCCTTCAGCGGCAGCAGCACCGTGAGATCGCCGTCAACTCGACTCATGTCGATTTGCCCAGGAACTCCCGAATTGGACGGAAGTCGCGTTCCGCGACCTTCGTCGTTTTCGCAAAAATCTCGGTACCGAGAACCGCATCAAGCGAGATCCAGCTCACGCGCCGGTAGATTCGGCGCAGGCTCCTGCGCAGCAGGCTGCCCTCGGGCAAGTTGACCAGGCGCCGGACCGCCGGGAGGACCGCCAGCATGGGCAGAGTCACGGTGCGTTCTTCAAGCAGGTCGGATAAAAGCGCGGGCGCTACCTGGCTCCGATAGGCTTCTACGACCTTGTCGCGCGCATCTGCGAGATCCATTCCGTCCGCGGCGGCGAGAGCTTCGGCGGCTGCACTCGCAAATTTCGCAAAATCCCCGGACCACGAATCCACGAGCATGCGGCCCAGCCAGTCGCCGTAGCGTCTTTGATGTTCGACTCCGCTGCTGCCGGGCGCATTGTGCTGCCTTGCAAGAAACAGGCCGTCGAACCGCATCGTCTTCCCGGCGATGACCGTAAGGTAGTGCACCAGATATTCGACCAGGAACAGATCGGTCAAATCCAGGCGCCGGACGATTTTGAACTGATGCCGAGCATCTTCAATGCGCTTGACGTCATAGTACAAAGGATCCGCGGTGCTGATGGGCATGGCACGCAGGCGTTCCGATGCGGATTCAGCCTCGTTTGACCGGACCAGCGAAGTGCATTTCATGTCGACGCGCGGGCCGTAGAGGAATTCGGCGTCGTCCCGCGCGGCACCTGGAACGACCCAGAACAACGCTCCCTGGCCCCCGCAGGCGGCATACGCCGGATTGGCAACGAGAAACTGGACCGCACGCCTGAGAGTTTCGGTAACGAGGAAATCATCGTTGTCTGCCATGGCGACGAACGGAGTGCTCACTCTACACAGCGCATCTTCGATCTTCGCAAAGTAACGCGGATAATTCGTGTCCTCCGGATAGCGCAGGTATTCGATGTCAACATCCGGAAAGCGCGCGCGGTCGGACAGCATCGCGGCGACCTCCTCATCCGCGCCGCCATCTGCGATCAGCACTTTGAAAGGCAACCGGATCTGTTGCGCGTACGCCAGCCAGCGGACCGTGTAGTCCACGCGGTCCTTCAGCGTCAGCAGGATCGTAAGGTCGCGGTCGGAGTTCATGTGCGCCGGTAATCGTATCCGCGAAGCACGATCGCGAACGGTAGAAGTCGATTACCGGCTGTTCGGGAAAGAAAATCTTCCGTTAGACGCGGTCCCTCTCCGCACCGCCTTGCGGCAAGTGCGGAGGGGACGAACCCTGCCGCGGAGGAGGAGGGAGGAGACCGCGGAAGGCGCGTTCTTAAGTTCTGGCCACTGCCGATACGCTGAACTCAGTATCTGGTGCTGCGGTGCATCAAATTTACGGCTTTGCGGATCGATATACAATGATAGCCGGATGAAAAACTCCTTTGCGTTTTAAGCAAAAATCAATTTAGTCCTTCATGGGCGATTCTCTCTACGAGATGTCGGTGTTTTCGAAGGTGGTTGCCTCAGGCAGCTTGTCGGCCGCCGCGCGCGATTTAGGGGTGTCCACCGCCGTCGTAAGCCGCAGGCTGGCGGCGTTGGAAGCGCGGCTGGGGGTACGCCTGGTCAACCGCACGACCCGTAGGTTAGCGCTCACTGACGAAGGTGCAAGCTATCACGAGGCCTGCGCTAGGATCCTCGGCGAAATCGTGGATGCCGATGCCGCGGCGGCCGCTAAACGGGTAGAACCGCAGGGGCTGCTCAAGGTTGCGCTGCCCGCCTCCTTCGGCCACAAGCACATCGCGCCGCTGGTGCCCCCGTTCGCGGCACGTTACCCGAAGGTCCAGCTGGCATTCAGTCTCTCGGACCGTACCGTGAACGTCATTGAGGAAGGCTACGATCTCGCCATCCGCATCGGCGAATTGGAGGACTCCTCGCTCGCCGCGCGCAAGCTCGCGCCCAACCGGCGCGTAGTCTGCGCGAGCCCGGAGTACCTGCGGAGGCACCCTGCCCCGCGCACGCCCGGCGACCTTCTGAAACACAACTGCCTGACCACCAATGATCTGCAGATGAACTGGGAGTACAAGGGGCCCGACGGCAAGCGCGCGGCCGTACGCGTCTCCGGGCACTACGCCTGCGACAACTGGGAAGTGCTTCGGGAATGGGCGATGGCCGGCCTGGGCGTTGCGCTCAAGTCCACCTGGGATGTGCGCCGGCAGCTGGAGGAAGGGTCGCTGGTCCCGCTGCTGCCGGGCTACGATTTCGGCACCGATGTGGCGATCTACGCCGTCTACCCGCACCGCCGCTACCTGCCGGCGAAAACGCGCGTGTTTATCGACTACCTCGCCGAGTCCTTCGGTCCGGAGCCGTATTGGGACCGGCCTGTAGCGAGCACCGCAGCGAAACGAACCAAGAGCCGGCCCTCTCTGCCAATATGAATGAGACACCGACCTTAATGAGAATTAGTGT
>JANXUV010000164.1 GCA_025356085.1 Betaproteobacteria bacterium | reverse complement strand
ATCAGCTTGTTTGCCCACGCGTTGTAGCGCGTCAGGGTGCGCGCGTTGCTCATGACGTCATTTTAGCCGCGCGAGAAACGCTACGATGCCGGCGGTGAGCTCCTTTTCCCGGCCGGTGTAAAAGTGATCAGCGGCGGGAATCTTCAGTTGCGCCGATCCCGGAATGCCGTCCAGCGTCAGGCGACGGCGCCAGTCGGCGCGCAGCACGTTCGGCAGGTCTTTCTCGCCGTAGAGGTCGAGCACTGGCGGCATCGCGCCGCCGAAGCGGCTGAAAGCGCCGGAGCGCCCCATGCAAACCCAGGCGGCAAACGGCGCATCCGGGGTGCGCTCGAAGTACACGTTCGACATCCACGAACCCATGCTGTGCGACAGCAGCACCGGCCGCGCGTAGCCCTTGGCGGCCAGCCAATCAGCGCCGGCCTGGATGCGCGCGCCGGCCTCGGGAAACAGCGCCGGGAAATAGTCGTCGGTCGCGGCATCCGATTTCCGCACCGGCATCTGGATGGAAAGCGTCGCGTAGCCCAGGTCGGCGAGCGAAGTGCGCAGGATCCCGATCACGCCATGGTCTGGATGCACGCCGATACCGTGCACCAGCAAAATGGCGTTTTTCGCGCTTTTGTTCTCTACATAGAGGCCGAGGAACTCGCGCCCAGAAGGCAGTTTGAGCTGGATCGCGTCGCCAACCACGAGGTTTGGAACGACCTCGGCGGCCCAGCGCTGTTCGCGCTCGTAATCCTGCGCGGCTGCAGCCGATACGATGAAAGCAAGAACGAGAAGTAAAACCCTCACTTCCCGCGGGCGAACCAATACAACGGAATGCCCGCCGCCATCACCAGCAGGCCTGCAAGCACCAGGTCGCCGAATTTCGGGCCGTAGTGCGGGTTGAAGATGTAGGCGACCGCTTTCCACAGCATGAAGCTGCACATGGCGCAGAAGATCAGCGGAATCAGCGGATAGAGCGGGACCTTGAAATTGACGGTGATGCGCTTCTCCCTGAAGCGAAAGACGAACAGCGCCAAGCCCGTGAGAAGAAAGAACGTCCAGAACACCGGCGCCGTATAAGCCACCATCGCGTCGAAGCCATCCCTGGCGGTCATCGCCGCAGCGAGGATCAGCACCAGCGTGATCGCGCCCTGCAGGATGAGCGCATTGGCCGGCGTGCTGCCTTTCTCGCGCCAGTCGCCCAGCTTCCTGAACATCGGATAGTCGCGGCCCATGGCGAAATTGGTGCGCGCGCCGGTGAAAATCGCCGCGTTGATGGTGGTGATGGCCGACACGCAGACGATGAAGGACAGTGCCACGGCGCCCGGCTCGCCTGCGACTAGCCGCATTACATCGGCACCCACTGCCTTCGAGCCGGCGATGCCGCCCTGCCCGAGCGCGGCCAGGTAGCCCACATTCACGAGAAGGTAGAGCACGGTCACCGCGACGATACCGCCCACCAGGATCTTCAGCATGTTGCGCCGCGGCTCGCGCACTTCGCCGGCCAGGTAGGCAGCTTCGTTCCAACCGCCGAAAGTGAAGAACACGAACATCATGGCGAACAGGAAATCGCCGCCGCCGGCGTCCTGCGGTGCGGGCTTCGGCGTGCCACCGCCCAGGAAGCCCGCTGCAGCGAGCACGAACAAACCGGCGATAAGCCCGGTCTCCATGACTTTCTGCAGCATCTTCGACTGCAGCGTGCCCGCCAGATTCAGCAGTGTCAGCGCGACCACCGACAGCGCGGCGTAGAGCGCGGTGCTGTGCGCGCCGAGGCGGTAGATTTCGCTCGCGTACTCGCCAAACACGAACGCCACCGCGGCAATGGCGCCGGTCTGGATCACCGTCATACGCGACCAGGCGAACAGGAATCCGGTGCCGCGCCCGAGGGCGTGGCTGAGGAAGGCGTATTCGCCGCCCGTCTCCGGATAGCGCGCCGACAGCTCCGCGTAGACCAGCGCGCCGCAAAGCGAGATCACACCGCCCAGCAGCCAGGCAAACAGGAACTCGGTGCTGCTCGAAGTATTGCCGGCGACAATCGATGGCGCCTTGAAAATGCCGACGCCGATAACCATCCCCACAGTGAGGAAAACGCCGTCGGCGACCGAGAGCAGCTGCTTGGGTGAGGAACTCATAAATTAGCGGGACGCCTTCCAGGGAATAGTTCTGTAGCTCTCGCCGTCGGAAACCCGCACCGTGCCTTCGATACGGCGGTCGGCGATCCTGCCCGCGAACAGCACGTTGTAGCCCTTGCCGCCGACCTGTCCGGTGACCGCCATGCGGATTTCCTCGCCGCGCAGGCGCGCGCCGCGCACCACCATTTTCGAGTCGCCCGCACGGGCATCGACGTCGAGTATCTGGAATTTCTGTCCGATGTCGAACTGCCAGCGGCCGCCGAGCTCGGGAAGGTCGGCGGCCCAGCGCCCGCGCGCATCCGCCGGCACCACCCAAAGGAACACGCGCGAGCGGCCGAGCGGCCCGACCATCTTTTCGGCGAGCCCGAGTTCGATCATTTCATCGAACGGCCAGGGCCCGAGATCGTAGTCGTGCGAGACGATGCGGGCACCGGGCTTGAGCTGGTCGATGAGGCGCGGCAGCAACTGCAGGTTCACCTCCGGCAGCAGGTACATCGTCACCACGCTGACGCCGTGCAGGTCGGTCTCGAAGAGATCCTTCACCTCGAAGCTCGCCAGCGACTCGACACCGGCGCGCTTGGCATTGTCGGTGGCTAACTTCACCAGCCGGGGATCGATATCCACGCCCAGCCCCTTCGCGCCGAAGCGCTTCGCCGCCTCGATCACGATACGTCCATCGCCCGAGCCGAGGTCCACCAGCCGCTCGCCCGCCTTCGGCTGCGCCAAATACAGCATGCGCTCCACCACCGCATCCGGCGACACCACGAACGGCGTCGTGCCGTCGTCCCAGGCCCAGGACGGAGCAGCGCAGAACAACAGGGAGAAAAAGAACAATCTCATGCGGGTAAAATCCAGTTTCGCGCCCCGGTAGCTCAGTGGATAGAGCAGCCCCCTCCTAAGGGGCAGGTCGGACGTTCGATTCGTCTCTGGGGCGCCAGATTTCACAAGTAGTTAGTTGTAGTTCGCCTGATTCAAACTGCTCCGCCGTCACACAACCATCACAACTGGAGTGTGACACATGGCCACATTGCGTCAG
>JANXUV010000159.1 GCA_025356085.1 Betaproteobacteria bacterium | reverse complement strand
CGCGGGCGCTTCGCGGCGGCCTGAAAAAAACCCTGCAGCCTGCTGCCGCCGACCGTGGCAGGCCGTCAGAGGCTCAGACCGTGCTGGCCCGCACCGCCAGCATTTTCTTCAGCGCCCCGCTGTCAATCAGCGCCTGCAGGTCATCGGCGCCGCCCACCAGCATGCCTTTGACAAAGACCATCGGAAAACTCGGCCAGCCGGTCCACATCTTGAGCGCGCCGCGCCGCCGCCACCCGGAAAAGTAGCTGCCGTATTCCAGGTATTTATACGGGATGTGGTGCGTGTCGAGCAGCTTGCGCGCGTACTTCGGATTCGGGTTCTGACGCATGCCGACCACCACCACCGCGTTGGCGGCGATGGCGTTCTGCACTTCCTTGACGATGTCGGCGTGCTTGTCCGCGACCTGGTCGTGGATGGCGGGGTGGATGCTTGCTTCACCAAGGATGGGGCGCGTCATGCGCCGCATCCTACCCCACAGGCAGCGCCGCCTAGGGGCGGATCGCGTTTCCCTGAGGTAGCGTTGCAGTAAAGGGACGCATGCCCTGTGCAATAGGCAACATACGGCGAATCAGGTATTTGGCGCCCGCGAAGCACTACACTGGTCGCGTTTACCGGACGGATCGTGTAAAACGAGCGCCATGAAAGCAACCCGTACCTTCCTCCTCCTCGCCCTGGGGTTCACGTCCGCGCTGCCCGCGCCCGCCGCAGACGAACCCGAGGTGGTCTACGCGCGCTTCCACCGCGCACTCGCCGCCAACAACCTCGAGGACATGCTGCGCAACGCGCCCGAGGCGCGGCGCGCCGAGATGGCGCGCATGTCGCAGGCGCAGAAGGATGCCTCGATGAAAATGATCTCCTCGATGATGCCGCGCGCCTTCCTGCTGCGCGACAAGACGGTGAGCGCCGACGGCAAGGCCGCGCGCCTGGTGGTCAGCGGCCCGGGCGAGGCGGCGGACGGCGGGCAGACGATGTACGGCACCGCCCGCATGCTGGTGGAGAAAGGCGAGTGGAACGTGAGCGAGGTGAACTGGTCGCCGGAGGCGCCGCCGATGCTCTCGCCGGTGGCGCCCGGCGGCGCCTACGCGCCGCGTGCCGGGCCAAAACCGGCGGCAGCGGCGCCTGCGGCTCCCGCGCCGGCGCGCGCAGCTCCGCTGGTAGGTTCAACTACGAACGCGCCCGAACGAAAGCTGGGCATAGCGAAACAGCCCTGCGTCTTCAAGCCCGTAATGACTGCCGAAGACGTAGAAAACTGTAAGTAAAAACTAACGCTTTTTGTACTGCGGGCGGCGCACCTGGACGGGCGCGGGGCGCTCGTCCTTGTGGCGGAAGCTGATGCGGCCGCGGGTCAGGTCGTACGGGGAGATTTCGAGGCTGACGCGGTCGCCCGCGAGGATGCGGATGCGGTGGCGCACGACTTTGCCGCCGGCGTAAGCCAGCACGCTCGCACCGTTGGTGAGTTCGACGCGGAACTGCGTATTCGGCAACACTTCCTGCACTACACCTTCCATTTCGAGCATTTCTTCTTTAGCCATTCAGAGCCTTAGCCGCCTTTTACTTCGAGGGGCGTCATTGTCTCACTTCAGCCCCGTCCCCGGTAGTGTGGGCCGGAAGAAATGCGGGAACATCTTCTGCACCACCGGACCATCGGCGGCCCAGGCCTTGCAGCCATCGATGAAGAGGGGCTTCGCCTGCGACGCCACGGCATTCTCGTCTTGCTTCCAGTTGCCCATGGTCTGGAAGGCGACGGTGGCCATCGGCATCAGCAATTCGGTGATGTGGGTGCAGCCCTTGGTGCGGCCGACCGCTTCGGTGACGGCTTTGCGCCAGCCGCCGCCGATTTTCGCCCCGACCAGCGCCTGGTAGCCCGGCGCCACGCTCGGGCAGACGTCGTAGGGCGAGTCGTTAGTGGTCACCGCGATCGCGCGCACCGTCATGCTCTTGTCGAGCGTCATGCGCACCTGCATGTCGTGCACGTGCGCGCCCGCCTGGCGGCGATGGCCGCGGAAGGAATCCTCGAGTTCGTAGGTCTTCTGGTCGACGATCTGCGCCTCGATGTCGAAGAGGCCGTCTTCGCGCTCGTAGCCTTTGCAATCGATGGTTCGGGTGTGCAGGTGCTTGCGCGGGGCAGGTTCAGGAAGGCTCATGTGCAGGTATGATTTGCCGGAGGAGGAGGAGGAGATTATGAGGCTATTTCGCTTTGCATTTTTTCTGGGAATTCTGTTTTCAATAGCGGCTGAAGCCCAGAATTATCCCAGCCGGCCCGTCACGTTCCTCGTGCCCTGGCCGCCGGGCGGCAGCACCGACCTGTCGATGCGCGCCATCGCACTGCTCGCCGAAAAACACCTCGGCCAGCGCATCGTCATCGAGAACCGGCCCGGTGTCTCCGGCACCATGGGCGCGCAGGCGCTGGCGGGCGGCGCCCGGGCCGACGGCTACACCATCGCGCAGATGCCGATCACGGTGTTCCGCCTGCCGCACATGATGAAGACGCCCTACGATCCGATGCAGGATTTCACCTGGATCATCCACCTCACCGGCTACACCTTCGGCGTGGTGGTGAAGAGCGATTCGCCGTACAAGACCTGGGGCGACGTGATCGCCTACGCCAGGGCCAACCCCGGCAAGATGACCTACGCCACGCCGGGCAACGGCACCAGCCTGCACATCACCATGGAGAACATCGCGCAGCGCGACGGCATCAAGTGGGAGCAGGTGCCGTTCAAGGGCTACGCCGAGGGCGCGCTCGCGCTGCTGGGCGGCCACGTCGACATGCACTCGGATTCGACCGGCTGGGCCGAGCAGGTCAACAGCGGCCGCCTGCGCCTGCTGAACACCTGGGGCGCGCAGCGCACCAAGCGCTGGCCGAACACGCCGACGCTGAAAGACCTGGGCTACCCGATCGTCTCCAACTCGCCCTACGGCCTGGCCGGGCCGAAGGGCATGGATCCGGCGGTGACCCGGGCGCTGCACGACGCCTTCAAGAAAGCGCTCGACGATCCCGAATACCTGAAGACGCTGGAGAAGTTCGACCAGGAGGTCTACTACCTCAACAGCGAGGACTACGCGGCGGTGGCGAAGAAGACCTTCGAGGAAGAACGCGTCGCCATCCAGCGACTGGGCCTGAAAATGTAGAGTTAGAAAGCGTACGGAAGGGCACTTCGAACGCGTCAACTGACGCGCTCCAGCGGCTGACGCTGCAGCTACCAGGCTCTCGACGCGCGCTCGACGGTTTTTTCGACGTCTTCTTCGAGGTAATAGCCCCGGCGCGCCAGATCCTGGGCTGCTGCACGGACTTTGGAAATAAAAGCATTTTTGTCCTGGTATCTCTCCGTCAAGGAGGGCCTCGGGTCCTTGTCGCGTTCCGCCGCCGTTTTCGCGAAAGGCAGCGCCATGCCGTCCAGGTAGCACAGCTCGCCTGCCCCGCCGCCCTCGGCGCTCCTGAGCGACCAGCCGGTGGTGGTGTAGGCGGGCACCGCCTGTTCGGGCAGGCGCAGGCCGGCGAGTTCGTTGCCGTCGGCATCCACCTGCGGCACCAGCACCGGGTAGCGGAAATCCTTCGGCACCGGCGGCACGGTGTCGATGATGCGGTCGAGGATCTTGTTGCCGTAGTCGAACTGCGCCATCGGATTGGGCGTGCGCGGCGGCGCGAAATTGGGGATGGCGGGCCACTTCTGCGCCGAGGCCGGCACCAGCGTGCCGTCGGCGAGCTTCGGGTAGACGCTGTCCGGCGGCGGCGCGCCGCCCTTCACCCAGCGGTCGAGTGCGAGGATCAGCGCGCGCAGCGCCGGGCGCGGGTCGATCACCGTGTTGGCGGGCGCCACGCATACGCCCTTGGGCATGGTCGCCGTGATCACGTGCTCCGTGCCGGCGAAATGGTAGATGCGCACGTTGTCCGGCAGCACGAGGTCGGTCTCGCCTTTCGGGTCGGTGGTGTTGAGCGAATGGCCGCCCTGCCAGTACTCGGTGGAGGTGACTGTGTGCACGATTTTCGGGCAGTTGGCACGCGCGCGGCAGCGCTCGAGCAGGCCGTCTTCGCGCCGGCTGAGCGGATCGCGCAGCTTTTCGTAGGCGAAGGGGAAGGCGGCGTCCGGGTAGCCGAGGAAGCCGTAGCCCATGCTGTAGGCCCGGTTGGGCTGCGCGAAGCGGTAGTTGAGGTAGAGGCGCGCCGAGGCGATGTGCGGATTGATGCCGTCGAAGACGGTGCGCAGGTCTTCGGTTTCGTTGAAGCCGTTGTAGACCATGTCGCGCAGGAAGCGGCCGCTCTGCGAGGTGCCGTGCGCGAGCGCCACCGAGATCTTGTGGAAGCCGTTCGGCGCGAGCGGGTTCGGCGTGCCCGCCTTGTCCTTCTGCTGGTAGCGCAGGAAGCCGATCCAGTCGCGCGTGGCAGCGTAGCCGATGCCGGAGACCGGCGGATTCTTCGCGCGGTAGCTGAACTGGTAGAGCGCGCCCGGGCGGAACGGCGTGCCGGCCGGCAGCAGGCGGATGGCGTCATCCCCGACGAATTCCCAGGCAGTGCGCTGGATGGTGCTCGGCGAATCGTCGTTGCGGTCGCGCACCGTGAGCACGGCCTTGGTCTTGTCCAGATTTACCGGCGTGAAAGACAGCTTGCCTTCGCGCTGGCGGCTGTCGTTGAAAAGGAATTCGTCCCACACCGGCTGCTCGATGCCGGCAGCCTCGGGCACTTCCAGCCGCAGGATGCCCGGCGCGGCGGGGAAGCTGCGCCCGCCCGGGATCCAGCCGCTCCAGGCGATGGAGAAGCCGTGGCGCATCAGGAAGCCATCGCCGGCGGTCTCAGGCGTATCGAGCGCGTTGCTGGCCGGCACGTCGTTGAGCAAATGGATCAGCCGCTTGTTGCCGCGGTTATTGACGTCGTAGAACAGCGTGCCGTTGCCCTTGGCCGGGTCGGCGGGCCGCAGCACTTCGAAATCGGCTGAATACCCGACCCGCCCCTGCGCATTGCGCGGCGCGGCGCGCAGGTCGACGATGCCCTTATTGCCCGGGTAGCTGGGATCGAGGTCGCCGTGGAAGCGCCCGGTCACTTTCACGTAGGGGCCGACCGCGCCGAAGGACTTGCCGCCTGCGAACGGCGTCTCGGAGGTGATTTCGATGCGGGTTATTTCCGCCAGCGCTGCGGCCGGAAGCAGAAACAATACGACAAACAAAGCTCTGGTCATGGGCCCTCTCCTGCCGCCCATTATCGGCTTACGCGGTTCCTCCCGCCATGCTTGGCGCGATACAAGGCCCCGTCAGCGGCCTTGAGCACCTGGTCCGGGGTCATCCCCTCGGCGGGCTCGGCCCCGCCGATGGAAATCGTCACCGACAGCAGCTTGTCAGGCAGGACCGAATCTTCGTCGCCGGGGGCTCGCCGCTTCTCGCCCTCTTCCTTCTTTTTCGGCCGGTCCTCGCCGCGCACCGCCATCTCGTAGCCCTCGATCGAGGC
Organism: Betaproteobacteria bacterium; assembly: GCA_025356085.1. Lineage (GTDB taxonomy): Bacteria > Pseudomonadota > Gammaproteobacteria > Burkholderiales > SG8-39 > RBG-16-66-20. Next base: position 11,911 of record JANXUV010000159.1, on the reverse strand, counting down.
GCGCACGGCTTCCAGGTGCGGCATCGCATCGGCCAGCGACATGTCCTCGAACAGCACGGTGAATTCCTCGCCGCCGTAGCGGAAGGCACGCCCGCCGCCCTCGACCTCCGCCAGGCGCGCCGCCACCAGCTTCAGCACCTGGTCGCCGATATCGTGGCCGTGCGTGTCGTTGAAGGACTTGAAATGGTCCACGTCGCCCATGGCGAGCACGTAACGCGGCCCCAGGCCCGCCATCGCCTCCTGCAGCGCGCGCCGGCCCGGCAGGCCGGTGAGTTCGTCGTTGAAGGCCAGGCGGTGCGATTCCTGCAGCATCGACACCACCAGGATCGCCCCCGCCGCCGCGGTGAAGACCCCAAACACCACCTCGTTGCGCGCCCATTCGCAGGCGAGGAAGAACGCCAGGAGCGCGCCGGCGATGCCCACCGCGAGCGGCGACACCGGGCCGCCCTTTTTCGAGTAATGCGGCGCCCAGGCGCGCCAGGCGGCGAGCGCGATCGCCGTGCCGAACAGCAGGCGGCCCAGCAGCGGCGCCGGCGGCGAGCGCAGCAGCCTGTGCTCGAGCATCGACTTCCACGCGGCGCCCGAAAGCTCGCTGCGGCCGGAGGAAGCGATCCAGACCACCAGCAGGATTTCGCACGCGACGACGAACAGCCAGCGGTGATCGCCGTGGTACGACACCCCGCGCTCGGGCAGCAGCAGCGACACCAGCACGTTGAGCGGCACCAGCACAACCGCCGCCGTGTACACCGCCCGGGCGGCGAAGCTGTCGGCGCCCAGGTCGAGCGCGAAGCGGTACCCCGTGTAGGCGAGCAGCAGCGACGCGGTGACGACGAACGCCCGCCCGCGGTTGAACCACAGGCTCATGCCCGCGCCGGCCAGCAACACGAAGTACGCCCCCGCTTCCTTCAGCCCCGCCAGCGTAGGCGGCAGCGCCGGGCCGAACCACAGCGCGAGCGCGGCGAGCACGAGGATCGCCAGCGGGGCGATCACCGGGCCGAGTTCAGCGGCGAGACGCGCGTGCACGGCGGCGGGGCTTGCGTTTGGGTTTCGGGGGCAAGGGCATTTCGATGCTGTACTCCTCCGAGTGGTCGTCGAGCATCGGCGGTGCGCCGGCGGTCTTGTCGAGGATGGCCGACAGCTCGTCGAAAATCGAGGAACTTTCGTTCGCGCTGTACAAAACCTGGTTGCCGCTGCGCTCGGCGACCAGCAGCCCCGCGTCGGCCAGCTGGCGCAATTCCCGGTGCAGCGAGCCGGCGGGCACTCCCGTCAGGCGGGAAATCATGCGGACATGGAAGCGGTCGCCGGGGCGCAGCAGCAGCAGGGACAAGACCCGGTGGCGGTAGGCGCCAAAGAGCAGATTCGGCAGTACTGCTTCATTGATATCCGTTCTCATAATTGCTACGATTGTAGCAGATATGAGAACGATCTGCCCAGGCTGGCTTCCGAGTCTCCCAAGGCCTACTTGCCGAGCCCCTCGGGGCGGAAACCGACGTCGCAGACCCGCCCGCGCTGGGCGCGTTTGCCGAGGTATTCGGCGAGGTCTTTCTTGCCGATTTCCGTCGTCTTCTGGGTGCGTTTGAAGCCCGAAACCGTCAGCGAAGACCCGTCGGTCACGGCGACGCCAGCCAGCGTCACCTTGTCGGGCAGGCCGATGATCTGCACCCCTACCCCGCCGTTCGGGCGGGTCGGCAGTTCATCCATGGGGAAGACCAGCAGGCGGGCGTCGGAGGAGAGCGCAGCGACCAGTTTGCCCCCGTCAATCAATACGGGCGCCAACGCTTTCGCACCCTCCGGTACGCTCATGAAATCCTTGCCCTGCTTGGTCTTGCTGGCGAGGTCGCCGAGCTTGCAGAGGAAGCCGTTGCCGGCGGTGTTGGCGATCAGCAGGCCGGTGTCGGCCGCGCCCAGGCCGATCCAGACGACGTCGTCGGGGCCCGAATTGATTAGGGTGTTCATCGGCGAGCCGTCGCCGCGCCCGGAAGGCAGCGCCGCCGCCTCCACGCTGAAGGCCTTGCCGCCCGAGGCGAGCACGGTGAGCGTGTCGGTGGTCTTGCATTCCAGTTCCAGGTAGCGCGCGTCGCCGTCCTTGAAGCTGACCGACCCCATGTCGACGCCGTGGCCGGTGCGGCCGCGCACCCAGCCCTTCTTCGACAGGATTACCGTGATCGGCTCTTCGACCACGGCGCGCTCAATGGAGGTGCGCTCGTCGGCCTTGATCAGGGTGCGGCGGTCGTCGCCGTAGGTTTTCGAATCTTTTTCCAGCTCGGCGATGACGAGTTTCTTCAGAACTTTTTCGTCGCCGAGGATCTCCTTCAAGGCCTTCTTGTCGGCCTCCAGCGCCTTGCGTTCCTCGTTCAGCTTGATGCCGTCCAGCTTGGTCAGCTGGCCCAGGCGCAGGTTGACGATGTCCTCGGCCTGGCGTTCGGTGAATTTGTATTTTTCCTGCAGTCTGCGCTTGGCCTCGGGCTGGTCTTCGCAGGCGCGGATCAGCTTGATGATCTCGTCGATCTTGACGAAGGCCATCAGCCGGCCCATGACGATTTCCAGCCGCTCGGAGCAGCGGTCGAGGCGGTGCTGGGTGCGGCGGCGGACCGTCTTCAGGCGGAATTCGCCCCACTCGCGCAGGATGGTGACGATGTCCTTGGTCTCGGGCAGTCCATCGAGGCCGAGCCAGGTCAGGTTGAGCGCGTAGCGCGTCTCCAGGCTGGTCTGCACCAGCAGGGTCTTCATGGTCTCTTCGGCGCTCTGGCGCGAAGAGCGCGGCTCGATCACCAGCCGCAGCTTGGATTTGCGGTCGGACTCGTCGCGGACGGTCTCGATCTGCTCCAGCATGAACTGCTTCAGGCGGCGCTGTTCCTGCGACACCTCCTTCTTGCCGGTGGAGGGTTTCGGATTGACCAGCGCCTCGATTTCCTCCAGCACCTGGCGCACGGACACGCCGTGCGGCAGCTCAGTGACGACGATGCGCCACTGGCCGCGCGCCAACTGCTCGACCTGCCAGCGCGAGCGCATGGCGATCGAGCCGCGTCCCGTCTCGTAGGCGGTGCGGATCTCGTCCTTCGCCGAGATGATCTGTCCGCCGCCCGGGAAATCGGGCCCCGGCATGATCGCCAGGACTTCCTTCACCGTGGCCTTGGGATGCTTGATGACATGCGCGGCGGCTTCGGCGACCTCTTTCAGGTTGTGCGACGGAATGCGCGTGGAGAAACCGACCGGAATGCCGAAGGAGCCATTCAGCAGGCCGAACGGCAAGCGCGCCGGCAGCAGCAGGGGTTCGTCGAATTTGCCGTCGTAGTTCTTGATCCAGTCGACCGTCCCTTCGCCGATCTCGGCCAGCATCAGTTCGGCGATGCGCGCCAGCCTGGCTTCGGTGTAGCGGTAGGCCGCGGCCGAATCGCCGTCGCGGCTGCCGAAATTGCCCTGGCCGTCGATAAGCGGGTAGCGCATCGAGAACGGCTGCGCCAGGTGCACCATCGCCTCGTAGGTCGAGGAATCGCCGTGCGGGTGGTACTTGCCGAGCACTTCGCCGACGTAGCGCGCGCATTTGACGAAGACCGTCGCCGCATTGGCCCCGCCGGCCTCGCCCATGGCGTAGAGAATCCTTCTTTGCACGGGCTTCAAACCATCGGCGACATCCGGCAAGGCGCGCGATTTGACGGTGGAGACCGCGTAGCCCAGGTAGGCCTGCGAGGCATGTTGCTCGATCGGCGCCGAATCGTCGCCATTGTCGGGTGCGAACAGGTCGGGCGTCTTGGAGGTATCCATGGTCAGCTGAAGAGGTCCAGTTGTTTGTCCGCCATCGCCACCGCGGCTTCCACCGCGCGCTTGGCCTTGTCGAGATCGTCGCCGCCACCCGCGCGGCCGCCGGCTTCCCAGGAGTACTTCTGTTTCGCGTTTTTCTCGGGGTGTCTGGTGACTTTGCCGAGTTTCTTTTTGCCGAGCCAGTACACGTGGCCGTTGTAGCCCGGCTCCCAGACCGGTTTCTTCTTAGACATCGGCCTCGACGGTCTTCCAGTGTTCGCGCATCCAGTTCCTTCGTTCTTCGGCTTCACCGGCGTCCATCAATTTCTCGAAAATGCCTTTAACTTTTGAATAATTACTCGAATTGAATTCCATTCGAACCAATCGGCGCGAATCCGGGTTCATCGAGGTTTCCCAGAGCTGCTCGGGGTTCATTTCGCCCAGGCCCTTGAAGCGCGAAATTTCCCAGGAGCCTTCCTTCACCTTTTCCTTCTTCAGCGCGCGCAGGGTTTCTTCCAGCTCGTCGTCGTCCAGGCAGTAGACCCGGCGCGCGGGCTTGCCCTTGCCTTGCGACGGGACCTCCACCTTGAAGAGCGGCGCTTGCGAAACATAGATGCGGCCTGCCTCGACCAGCTTGGGCGCATGCATGAAGAAAAAAGTCAGCAGCAGCGCCTGGATGTGGCCGCCGTCCACGTCGGCGTCGGTCATGATGATCACCTTGCCGTAGCGCAGGCCGGAGAGGTCCGGGGTGTCGGCGGCGCCATGCGGGTCGACACCGATGGCGGTGGCGATCGCCTGCAGTTCCTTGTTGGCGAGCACCGTGCGCGCGTCCTTCGACATCGAGTTCAGCACCTTGCCGCGCAGCGGCAGGATCGCCTGGGTCTCCTTGTCGCGCGCTTCCTTGGCCGAGCCGCCCGCGGAATCGCCCTCGACCATGAAGAGTTCGTTGCGCGAGGTATCGTCGGAGGAGCATTCCACCAGCTTGCCGGGCAGCGTCGCCACGCCGGAGCCTTTCTTGCGTTCGAATTTCTTGCCCTTGGAAAGCCGCGCCAGCGCCTGTTCGATCGCCAGCTCGACGATTTTCTTGCCGTCGTCCGGGTGCTGGTTGAGCCACAGCTCGAAGGCGTCGCGCACGCACAGCTCCAGCAATTTGGCGGCGTGGCGGGTGGTGAGCTTTTCCTTGGTCTGGCCGTGGAATTGAGTGCGCACGATGCGCGCCGAGAGCGTGAAGCAGGCGCGCTGCCACAGGTCGTCGGCGATCAGCTTGACGCCCTTGGGCTGCAGCGTGCGCGTTTCCATGAACGCGGAGGTCGCGTCGAAAATGCCGTTGCGGAAGCCCGCCTCGTGCGTGCCGCCCGAGCGCGTCGGGATCAGGTTGACGTGGCTGTCGGCGAAGATCTCGCCCTCGGCCACCCAGCCGATCGCCCACTCGGCGCCTTCGCCGGCTTCGATCTCGGCGAAATCGGCGGCGGATTTGTCGTCGAAGTGCCTGGAACCCGAGAACAGCGGCGCAACCAGCTCGCGGCCATCCAGCATGCGCTCGAAGTACTGCGCCATGCCTTTCTCGAATTTCCAGCTTTGATCGGGTTTTCCTTCTACTTTTAAAACGGTAACCAGCCCCGGCAACAAATAGGCCTTGGAGCGGATCAGGTGCTCGAGCTCGCCCATCGGAATATTCGGCGAATCGAAGTACTTCGGGTCCGGCCAGATGCGCACCGTGGTGCCGGTGCGCTTGTCTTTTATCTTTTCGCTTTTTAATCTGCTTTTGAGCTCTCCGCCCTCGAACGCAATTGAATGACGAAAACCATCTCTATAAACCGTCACTTCACATCTCTTGGAGAGCGCGTTCGACACCGCCACGCCGACGCCATGCAGGCCGCCGGAGATGTGATAGACGCCTTCGCCGGATTTGGCGAACTTGCCGCCGGCATGCAGCATGGTGAAGGCGACTTCCACCGCCGGCTTTTTTTCTTCCTTGTGCAGGTCGACCGGAATGCCGCGGCCCTCGTCTTCGACCTGGACCGAGCCGTCCTTGGACACGCTGACGGTGATTTTCTTGCCGAACCCGGCCAGCGCTTCGTCGATGGCGTTGTCGATCGCCTCCTGCACGATGTGCAGCGGGTGGATCGTATGGGTGTACATGCCGGGCATGCGCCGGACAGGCTCGAGGCCCTTGAGGGCCTGGATCGCCGATGCGTCGTAAACCTGTTGTTTTGCCACGTATTTAGTAGTTTTTCAGTGCTGTACCACTAAACATTGTAGCGCCGCAGGCGCGGGGGCGCGCCGGGGGTGTCTCAGGGCCGGAAGATTCCCGCCTGTTTTCGCAGCGTATTCATCTGCGCGGGCGTGCATTCGGCGCCCAGCGCGGAGCCGCTGTTGATGGCCATTCCGAGTTCGACCGGAGCCCAGCGCAGCACTTCCTTGAAGGGCTGCGTCAGCGGTTCGGCCGAGCCCGGCGGGAGCTGCTTCGTCACGGAAGCCGCGCGATCGCGGCTGGTGAACACCAGCATCGCCGGATTGCCGTCCCTGCCCTGCTGCACCAGCGGCTTGGGGTCGGGACCGTCCGATTTCTGGGTATACAGGAAGACATCGGCTTGCATCAGCAGTGCGAGCACGCCCTCGATCGGCGTCTGCTGCCAGATGTGCTCAAAAATTGCTTCTTCTACCGCGCCCTTGGGCTTGATCGCCAGCTTCGCGGCGTACGAAACGAGGCTCATGGGTTACTTCCCTTTGAAGTCGGGTTTGCGCTTTTCCACGAAAGCGCGAACCCCCTCGCGCCGGTCGTCGGTGTCGACCAGCCGGTTGTAGGCCTCGATCTCGAAGCGGTAGCCGGTGAGCAGGTCCATGTCGAGGCCGTAGTGGATCGAACGCTTGGCCTGGCGCACCGACAGCGGCGCGTTGTCGGCGATCGCCTGCCCCGTTGCGAGCGCTTCGTCCAGCAGCCTGGCCGGCTCGCACACGCGGTTCACCAGGCCGAAAGCGAAGGCCTCCTCGGTGCTGATGGCCTGGCCCGACAGAATCATTTCCTTGGCGCGGCGCTCGCCCACCGCCCGGCCCAGGTTCTGCGTGCCCATGCCGCCCGGCATCAGGCCGCGGCTCGCCTCGGGCAGCGCCAGCTTCGCGCCGCGCGCGGCGTAAATGAAATCGCAGCACAGCGCGATTTCAAGGCCGCCGCCCATCGCGACGCCGTTCAGCGCCGCGATTACCGGCACCGGGCACTCGACCAGCGCGATGAAGGCGCGCTCGAAGCCTTCGTGCTGCGCGCGCCAGATTTCCACCGTCATGCCGTCGCGCTCCTTCAGGTCGGCGCCGGCGCAAAACGCGCGCTCGCCCGCGCCGGTGAGCACCACGCAGCGGATCGCGCCGGCATCCGCGGTCAGCCGCGTCCACAGGTCAGTGAGCTCCAGGCCCATCTGCGTATTCAATGCATTTAGGACTTGAGGACGATTCAGCTTGACGAGCAGCAATCGCGCGCCGCGCGGCTCCAGGGCCAGGGTTTCGTAGGATGGAAAGCTCATTTCAGCAGCCCTGCTTCGCGGAAATACTTCAGCGCACCGGGATGGATCAGGTCGGCGCGCGGCGCAGCGGCGACGGTGTTGGCGGCGGTGGTTTCCCGCGCCTGGTCCAGGCGCGCCGCGAGCGGCCCTTCGGCGCGGTGCAGTGCGCGCGCAAGCAGGTAGCCCTGCTCGTCGGGCAATCCCGGGCGCGCGAACACGTAGCTCCACGAACCGACCGAGGGCAAGGCTGCTGTCTGCCCCGCATAGCTGCCCGCCGGTAACGTTACCGCCTGCAGCGACGAGTTTTTTGCAAGGATTCGCTTGATCTCCCCGGCATCCGGCGTAATGAAGCGCCCGCCCGCCTTGGCGATCGTCGCGAAGGCCGGCCAGCCCACGCCGGCGCCCCACAGTGCCGCGGCGCGCCCGTCCTGGAGCATGGCGGGCCCGTCGGCTGCTTTCTCCAGGGTAATTTCCTGATGTTCCACCCCTAAAGAACTCAACACCGTTCTTCCCAGCACCGTAAGACCCGAGCCCTGCGTGCCCAGCACCACCGGTTTGCCCTTCAGGTCGGCGATGCGCCGCACCGGGCTGTCGCCGAGGACCACGAACATGCCGGGCGAGGAATACATGGCGGCGACGATGCGCAGCTGCATGCCGGGTTTGGCCAGCGCGGCGCTGGCGAGTTCGCCGGCGACGAGACCGATGTCGATCTTCCCTTCCTCCAGCAGCGGCACGTTCTCGGTGCTGCCCTTGGTGTTGCGCGTCTCGATGCGCAGGCGCGGCTCCTGCGCGTTCAGCGCCTCGGCGTAGGCCGTGCCGAACACCGGGAAACCGCCGCCGGGCGTGGCGGTGCCGAGGATCAGCGTGAAAACGACCGGATTCATTCGACGATGCCTTATCCCAGAGTTGGCATGTTCAGGCCGGCTGAAGGCGTGTCCTGGTGCGGCCAGCGGGTAGTGACCACTTTCGTTCTCGTATAGAACTTCACGCCCTCCATGCCGTGCACGTGCAAGTCGCCGAAAAGCGAGTTCTTCCACCCGCCGAACGAGTAGAACGCCACCGGCACCGGGATCGGTACGTTGACGCCGACCATGCCGACTTGCACCTCGTTTTCGAAACGCCGCGCCGCGCCGCCCGATTCGGTGAAAATCGCCGTGCCGTTGGCATACGGGCTGCTGTTGACCAGCGCAATCGCTTCATCCAGCGTCTTCACGCGCAGCACTGACAGCACCGGGCCGAAGATTTCGTTCTTGTAGATCTCCATCCCGGGCTTGACGTCGTCGAACAGCGTGGTGCCGACGAAAAAGCCTTCCCGCATGCCGGTCTTGCGGCCGTCGAGCACCAGCCTCGCCTTTTCGGAAATTCCTTTTTCCACAAAACCCAACACCTTGTCCCGATGCTCGCTGGTGATCAGCGGCCCCATTTCGACGCCGTCCTTGTCACCGGGGCCGACGACTATTTTTTCCGCCTTCTTCTTCAGCAGCGCAATCAGCGGGTCCGCCGCGCTCCCTACCGCCACCACCGCCGAAATCGCCATGCAGCGCTCGCCCGCCGAGCCGTAGGCGGCGCCGATCAGCGCGTCCGCGGTGAATTCCAGGTCGGCGTCGGGCAGCACCACGGCGTGGTTCTTCGCGCCGCCCAGCGCCTGCACGCGCTTGCCGTGCTTCGCGCAGGTTTCGTAAATGTATTTTGCAATCGGCGTCGAACCGACAAAAGAAACCGCGTGGATGCCGGGATGGCTCAGGATCGCGTCCACTGCCGCCTTGTCGCCATGCACCACGTTGAACACGCCGTCGGGCAGCCCGGCTTCCTTGAACAGCTCCGCCATCCTGATCGAGGCCGAGGGCACTTTCTCGGAGGGCTTGAGGATGAAGGTATTGCCGCAGGCGATCGCCATCGGAAACATCCACAGCGGCACCATCACCGGGAAATTGAACGGCGTGATGCCGGCGCAGACGCCAACCGCCTGCCGCACGGTGTGCGTGTCCACCGCGGTACCGACGTTCTCCGAATACTCGCCCTTCAGCAATTGCGGGATGCCGCAGGCGAATTCGACCACTTCGATGCCTCGCTGCACCGAGCCCATGGCGTCCGGCAGTGTCTTGCCGTGTTCCTCGGTGACGAGCGCCGCCAGCTGTTGCTGATTTTTTTGCAGCAGATCCAGAAATTTCTGCATCACGCGCGCACGGCGCAAGATGGAAGCGTCGCGCCAAGCCGGCAGCGCGGCGGTGGCCGCCTGCACCGCCTTGTCGATGACCTGCGCGTCGCAAAGCGGCACGTGCCGGGTGACCTGGCCGGTGGCCGGGTTGAAAACCTCGCCCATGCGCCCCTGAGGGATCACGGCCTTGCCGTTGATCCAGACTGAGACGGTAGCGAGCTGCAATTCGGCGGGCTTGTTCATGGACGGACTCCGGCGGCAGGCTGGGAATTTTACGCTGCCGGATAGAATCCAGCGCAGCCAATCCACTTCAGGGAGAACTACCATGGGCGACCAACTGCAGACACTGGACCAGGTCAGGTCCACCGCCATCGATCTGGGCATGAAGTTCGGGCCGAAACTGCTCGTGGCGGTGCTGATCCTCATCGCCGGCTACATGGTCGGGCGATGGGCGGGCCGCGCCACGGAACGCACGCTGACGCGCCTGCACCTCGATCCGCCCGTGGCTTCGCTGCTGATGCGCGTGGTACGGCTGCTGGTGCTGGGCCTGTTCGCCATCATGGCGCTGCAGAACCTGGGCGTGGAGCTGCTGCCGCTGATCGCCGGGCTGGGCGTCGTCGGCGCCGGCATCGCGCTCGCCACACAGGGCGTGCTGGGCAACATCGTCGCCGGGCTGACCATCATCTTCACCAAGCCGTTTCGTACCGGCGATTACATCTCGATAGCGAAGGAAGAAGGCGAAGTGCTGGACATCAGCCTCTCCAGCACCGTGCTGGGCCATGCGGACCTGTCGCGGGTGGTGATCCCGAACCGCAAGATCGTCGGCGAAATCCTGCACAACTACGGCAAGGTCCGGCAACTGGCCATCGAGGTCGGCGTTGCCTACGACAGCGACATGAAGGAAGCGGTGCGCGCGATCGAGGAAGCGCTGCGCGCGAACCCGCGCGTACTGCAAGAGCCGGCGCCGGTGATCGGCATCTCGCGCTTCGCCGATTCCTTCGTCGTCATCGGGGCCAATCCATGGGTGGGTTCGCCCGACTTCGGGCCGGCCAACGGCGAACTGCACCAGGCGATCCTCGAAGCGCTCCGCGGCCGCAACATCGTGATGCCGAAGCCGCAGCGCGAAGTAAGGATGCTCGCCGCCGCGTGAGCCGACCCGCGCCCCTGGTGCCGGCGCGGCTCGCGTTCGCGGCGGATGGCACGCCCTACTCGGAAGCTTACGGCGACGTCTACCACAGTCCCGACGGCGGCCCCGCGCAGGCGCGGCACGTATTCCTGCAGGGCAACGGATTGCCGGAACGCTGGCGCAGCCGGCGCTCGTTCACGGTGCTGGAGACCGGCTTCGGTTTCGGTCTCTCGTTCCTCGCCACCTGGCAGGCCTGGCGCGCGGATCCGCAGCGTTGCGAACGGCTGCACTTCGTTTCGATCGAAAAGCATCCTTTCACGGCGCCCGACCTGGAAATCCTCGCCGGAAAATTCCCCGGCATCGAAGAACTCGCGCACCGCTGGCCGATGCTGGTGCCCGGCATGCACCGGCTCGAATTCGAAGGCGGAAATGTCGTACTGACCCTCTTTTTCGGCGACATCGCGGAGGGCCTGCCGCAGCTCCAGTTGAGGGCGGACGCCATTTACCTTGACGGCTTCGCGCCGGCAAAGAACCCCGCGATGTGGGAGCCGCAGTTGTTGCGTCACCTCGGCCGTCTCGCCGCCCCCGGCGCCACGCTCGCGACCTGGAGCGTCGCCACCCCGGTGCGCGCGGCGCTGGAAGGGGCCGGATTTTCGGTGGAGAAAGAAAAAGGCTTTGGAACGAAAAGGGAAATGCTCAGGGGACAGCTGATTCCCAGAAAAAAAACCGAAGCTGAAGAAAAACCCTCCCGATCCGCCATCGTCGTCGGCGCAGGTGTCGCGGGCGCCGCGGTGTCCGAGCGCCTCGCCTCGCGCGGCTGGCAGGTGACGCTGATCGAGCGGCACGGGGCGGCTGCCGAGGAAGCCTCCGGCAACCATGCCGGCGCCTTCCATCCCATTGTCTCGCCCGACGACAGCCTGTTCGCGCGCATCACGCGCGCTTCGTTTCTCTATTTATTGAGTCATTGGAAACATCTCGAGCACCTGCAATGGGCGCGCTGCGGCGTGCTGCAGCTGGCGCGTGACGAAGCGGAGCGCAATTCCCAGCAGCGAGCGCTGGCGACGCTCGCCTACCCGGCGCGCTATGCGAAATTCGACGAAGCGAGGGGCGGCATCTGGTTCCCCGAAGCCGGCTGGGTGCGGCCGAGAAGCCTGGTGGACGGGCTGCTTGCCCGCATTGCGATTGAAAAACGTTTTGCACGGGAAGTTTTTTTTCTTTCCCGGGAAGAAAACATCTGGCAAGCAAAAGACGATCAAAACCGCGTCATTGCTTCCGCCCCTGTCGTCATTCTCGCCAACGCCTCGGATGCGTTGCGCCTCGCGCCGCAGCCCGAAGTCCGCCTGCGTCGCGTGCGCGGCCAGTTGACGCTGGTGCCGTCGATCGCGGGCC
>JANXUV010000160.1 GCA_025356085.1 Betaproteobacteria bacterium | reverse complement strand
CGCTGGCGGTCAATGCGCGCGCGATCGGCAAGACGATCGCCGCTAGCGGGGTGGCAGAACTCGGCGTGCAAGTACGCGCAGTGCGCCGCCCCGGCTCCGGCCAGCGCCTCGCGCCGCAGGACGCCGGAGTGCTGGAGGAGGGCGATGTGGTGGTGCTGCTCGGCGTGCCCGCGTCGCTGGCGGCCGCCGAGATGCGCCTGCTGCAGGGCTGAAAAGAAAAGGCCGGCTGCGTGAGCCGGCCCTTTCCATTCGGAAGCCTGAATCCTTATAGCGAGCGGCAGAGCGTGTAGATGTTGGTGCCGGTTTCGGCGTAAGTCCCGGCCGCGACCGCTAGGATCGCGGGATTTGGCGTGGTCTGGAGTTGACCACGCACGGTACCGCTGATCATGATCCCATCATCCATCTGCGTGTCCACTGCGATCGCGATCTTGTCGGGCAGATTCGCCGAGCAGATGATCAGGCCTGCAAAGCCACCGACGCCGGCAGCGGTTCCGAGCGCGGTGGAACCCGCGCCATCACCGGTTTGCACGCCGAGTATTCCAGCAACTGCGTTGAACGGTTGGGAGGCGCCGTTACCAGCCACAAAGCCCGCTCGCCGGAGCTCGTCCCACCACAGGCAGGTTTCAGGCGTCGCAGCCACCGCCACCGTCTGACAGGCGTTGTTGTAGGTGCCAGTAACGACTCCATCGCCACTGGTTGCGCTGGAGATGGCCGCAGGCGCCGTTGCCCAGCGGGTGGCGGCATTCGGATCGTCGCCCGGAATGGCGCGGTAGCGGTCCTGGTAGCCGTAGTAGGCGGCCGAGACGCCGGAGAAATCGGCGACCACGTTCTTGATCTTCGCCTGGGTGATCATTTCCTGGCCCTTCAGGATGCCGCCCAGCAGCAACCCGATGATGACCAGCACGATCGCGATCTCGACCAGCGTGAAGCCCTGTTGATTCCGTTTCATGGTTCCCACCTCTATTGGAGACTCCAAGTGGTGTAGTCACCGCAAGGGGCGTACCAGGCCAAAGGGCCACAAAATCGCGGATTTGGTCAAAATCCATCAAAAAACCGTCGGAATCCCGACACTCTTGACGAGGATTCAACGCGCAAGGTCGCCTGCAGGCGCCTTCAGCCGACGTTCAATCTCCGCCAGTCGTTCCTGCAAAAAGCGTTTTTCTTCCGGATCCCGGATGCGACCGGTCGCGAGCAAACCCCCGAGCATTACCTTCGCGGCCTCCAGTTCGTTCATATCCTCGAGGATGAAGATCTCCATTTGCCGGGCCCAGGAGGGCACCGAAGGATCGGTGGCATGGCGCTGGATCTCGGCGGCGTAGCGCCGCGCCAGCGGCAGGTCGTGCAGGCGGTGCTTGGCGAGCAGCGCGGCCTGCGCCAGCGCCGGCCAGCGTCCAGTGGGATCGCGAGCGAATTCCGCTTCGATGAAATCGAACATGCGGCGCGCCTTGCGCGCGTCCGCGTTCTCGGCATATACACGCGCGGCCGCGAACATTGGATAGCCGCTGCGCGGGTCGGTGGCGAGAATCGCACCTAGCCACGCGGTCAGGCGTTCGTAGTCGAGCTTTTGGTACGGAATCGCATTGTCGCCGCGGGAATCGAAGGCCTGCAGCCACAGCATCGCGAGGCGGGCGAGCGCGGCGGTTTCGCCGAAGGTGGCGAGCTGCAGCGCCGCAGCAGGGGGCGCGGGCGGCAGGTCGCTCGCCGCGGGCGCCGCCGTACGCCAGACGGACTGCCAGCCAATCTGCGCCGCGAGCGCGCCCACCAGCAGCCACAGAATCCAGGCGGGGACGGCGGATAGCGCCCTTTCGTCGCGCGCGAAAAAAAAGGGGCTCACAGATTGCGGCGGCTGAAATCGAACAGGCCCGCGGCGGCCAGCAACACAAAACTGATCGCCAGTCCTGCCAGCGCCAGCGCCAGGTCGGCAACGGGCGGCGCGCCGTACACAAGCCAGTCGCCACGCGGCAGCGCATCGAGGCGCGGCAGCAGCAGTGCGAGCCCATCGGCCAGCCAGCGCGCCGCCTGGCCGGCCGCGCTGTCGCTGGCGAGCGGACTGCCGGCGATCGCCTGGATCGCGGCCATCGAACGCGCCAGCAGGTACAGCGCCAGCACGGCCGCGATCGCCGCCACCGTTTGCCTGAGCGCACTGGCGAAAAGCAGCGCCGCCGCTGCGATCGCGGCGGCCTCGGCTGCCAGGCCTAGCCACCAGGCGGCGAGGTCCGATGGCTTCGCCCAGGCGAGCAGCGGCAGCGCGAACAGCGTTGCGATCAGCGCGCCGGCGGCGGAGAAACCGAGCAGTTTGCCCAGGTACCAGGCCGGCCGCGAGATCGGCAGCGCCAGCGCGAGTTCCTGTCCCTTGTCGTTCGCTTCTCGTACCACGCTAGCGACCACGTGCGTCGCGACGAGGAATACGGCGCAGGCGCGCAGCAGCGCGGCGCTGGCGGAAAGCTGCAGCGTGGCGGCTTCCGTGATCGCGACCTGCGACAGGAAACCGGCCAGCGCCAGCGCGGCGACGACGCTGACCGCGGCCAGCCACGGCAGCGCGCTGCGGCGGGCTTCGATCAGCACATAGAGGGCAACGGTTGCGGTCGGGCCGTTCATCGGCGTAGCGTGAGGGATAGGTGCGCGGACGGGTGCGTTAGACTAGTCACCACTCTACGCACATGCAAGCCTCAAGCCCGGCCATGCCGGCATCCCTCTCCTTATCGTCGCGGCTGGCGAGCTCGATCTGGAGCCTCAGCCAGCGGCATTGGCGCTTCGTGGTCATCGCCATGCTGCTGTTGCTGCACGTTGCCGTGCTGCGCGGCACCGCCGACGACTGGGCACGCGCGCTGTTGCTCGCGCACCTCGGCCTGCTGCTGCTGTGGCAGCCGTTCCTGCGCGGCGAGCACCAGATCAGCACCGCGCAGGGCCTATTCATCGGCCTGGGCGCGGTCGCGGTGATGCTGTGGGTCGGCTGGTGGCTGCTCGCCTTCTGGGTGGTGGTGCTGGCGGGACTGGTCGGCGGCAAGGTGTTCCTGCACCAGGCGCGCTGGCAGCGGCGCTGCTACCTGGTGGTGCTGGTCTATCTGTTGGCGCTGCTGGCGATCCTGATCCTGCCGGAAATCGCGCCGCGCCGGGAAGTTGCCCCCGAGATCCGCACTGCCGCCGAATACGGCCTGCCGCTGCTTCTGGTCGCGCTGGCGCTGATGCCGGCCGAGCCCGAATCGCCCGAAGCGCCCCAGATCATCGATTTCTTCTACAGCGTGTTCCTGATGCTGGTGCTCGGCATGGTGATCCTCGGCAGCTTCACGTTCATGACGCTGAGCCGGGTGCCGTACCTGGAAGCGCTCACCAACACCGTGTTCCTGATCGCCGGCACCATCTTCCTGCTCGGCCTGGCCTGGAATCCGCGTACCGGTTACGCCGGCCTGAATGTTTTCTTTTCGCGCTACCTGTTCTCGATCGGCCTGCCAGTGGAGAAATGGCTCTTCTTTCTCGCCGAGCTGTCGCAGAAGGAGGCGCGCCCCGAGCGCTTTCTCGCCGAAGGCGTGGCGGGGCTCGCGCGCCTGCCCTGGATTGCCGGCGCCGCCTGGCGGGCGGCCGGGCAGCACGGCGAGACCGGCACGCACACCGACTACGCAGTGGCCTACGAAAGCCCCGACCTGCAACTGACGATTTTTTCGCGCTACCGCACCAGCCCGGCGCTGCAGTGGCACATGCATCTGCTCGGACAGCTGCTGGGCGAGTTCTACGCGGCCAAGCTGCGCGAACAGACGCTACGCCAGACCAGCTACCTGCAGGCGGTGCACGAGACCGGCGCACGCCTGACGCATGATGTTAAGAACCTCCTGCAGTCGCTCAACGTGCTGTGCTCTGTTGCCGGGCAGGATGATTCGCCGCAGCTGCAGGCGCTCATTCGCCGCCAGCTGCCCGCGATCACCCTGCGCTTGCAGTCCACGCTAGACAAGCTGCAGCGCCCGGGCGACGAGGAATCGCCGCCGGCGCCGCTGCGCGAATGGTGGGAATCGCTCGCGCGCCAGTACCAGGGACAGAACCTGGATTTCTCCGCCGCCGAGCTCGATCCGCAGATGCAGGTGCCCAAGGCGCTGTTCGACAGCGTCGCAGACAACCTGCTGCAGAACGCCATCGCCAAGCGCGCCGCGGCGGGCGGCGACCTGCGCGTCCGGGTAACAATCCAATGCGACAAGGGGCCTGAGTTGCGCGTGCAGGATAGCGGCAAGGCGGTGCCGGCCGAGATCGCGGGCGTCTTGCTGCGCGGGCCGGTTCGCTCCAGCACCGGCCTCGGTATCGGGCTGTACCAAGCGGCGCGGCTGGCTGAAAAGAGCGGCTACGCGCTGACGCTTGCCGACAATCGCGACGGTTCGGTGTGCTTCTCGCTGGCGCCAGCGGGCGCCTGATTCACGGCAGGACGCCCGCGGCGATCAGCTTGCCGTAAAACTCGCCCGTGGTAATCCAGACAAACTGGTCATCGAATTCGCCGTTCGCCGCACCCGCCGGCGTCGGCGTGTGATAGACGAATACGCGATCGCCGTTCAGGTTCGCCGATTCGTCCGTTCCCGTGCCGCCGGTCGCTCCGTTCTTTCCGGTCGAGTAGATGATGGCGACGACCAAGCTCGTCGTCATGATCTGGTTGGTGGCAACTCCGCAGTCGACGCCGGTGATGCCGGTAGCCGACTTGCAGATGAGCAGGTCATTCGGCTGGCAGCTAATGCCGTTGTTCTTGAGGTTCGTGGTATTGGTGAAATGCGGCCTCGGGCAGGTCGCAGCCGGCGTCGTCAGATTGGCCACTACGTAACGGATGCGATTACCCCAGGCATCGACCGCGAAACCTGACGAATCCACCTGCTGGTAGCCGATCGAGCGCGATGGCAGCAGCCCGAGCGTCACCGCTCCGCTGATGCCCCCGTAATTGTCGACAACGGCATCGCCAATGCATTCCGGGTTAGCAGCAAGGGTACGTACTTCATCGCCAGCGACAGTTACCGGGGCGGCAGTCGCGGCGCTGCGCGCCGGGCAGGGCAGCCTGCCGTTGGTGATCGCGAACGCAAGGATCAGTTCGCGCGCCTGCTCCAGGCGTCGGCGCGTTTCCTCGAAATTGCGCTGTTCGATCTGCGCCGAGAGCGTGTACATCAAGCCGCCCAGCAGAAACGCAACGACCGTCATCACTACCGCCAGTTCGACCAGCGAGAAACCCTGACTGCGATACCGCGCCGAATAGGTGCGCATGCGCATCAATTGCTGCTGATAGCGACAACGCGGTCGTTGTAGGGACGCTTGGAGAGCAGGAACTTCGTGCCATCCCAGGTCACCTGCACGGCGGCGTTCGCCTGGATCGCCGCCGCCGCGAGGTTGCTGCCGTCCTCGTTGACCAGGCTGCGCGTGCCGGTCGCCGTCGTGTTCAGGGTCGAAGTACCAGTGTTCGTATTCGTGGCTTTGAACTGGAAGCTCGCGCCCGTAGACAGCGAGCCAATCGTGGCAACCGTATAGGCGTTCGCACTGCCAGTGTCTGCGTTGGGAGTAGTCGGCCTGCCGCTGACGGTACGGCTCTCGTATACGGCAGTCGGGCTTCCATTCGCTGCGTCCGCGTTGCCGAACTCGAGGTAGTCAAAGATAGGAGTGAGGCTCGTGCTCGGGCGCGCCGAGCCGTTCACGCTGCGCCCGGCGAGTACAAGGAGTGCGCTCTTCGCGGCTGTAACCGCATTGGTCGTTAACGGCAGGCAATCTCCATTGGGAGGTGCCGCAGGAAGTGGTAACCCTACGCAGGATCGCTCGGCCGGCAATTTCTGCGCTGTGTTGCTCGCCGCAACTGCGTAGTAGACGAGCCGGAACCATTCATTGCGCACGAACCAGCCAGTGGTTGCGTTCGCGGTGTCGAGCAGTGAATGGTCGCCAAAGGCGGCGCGGTCGATCTTGATCTTGTAATTTGCATATGTTCCCCAACCAGAGCTGGCGATGTCGGGTAGTGCGCTCGTCTTAGCAGTAACAATCGCCGAACCGTCGGACTGTAGTGCCGCGGTCGCGGAACACGTGACGGCCGTCTCAGGATTGCCGTTGCCGACGTCGTCGACCGCCGAGCAGGTGACTTTCGATGCGTCCCAGGCGCGCAGGCCCATAGCAACGTTGCCGACATTTACGCTGGCTGATACTGAAATGCTGGGTGCGTCGTACTCACCGGTGCAGACGTACACGCTCGACTGCCAAACGCAGGTCGCCGAAGCGGACGAGGTTCTCAACGTGCCGCTTCCCGCGATTTTGGAATCTGTGTAGCTGGCAGGCTTAGAGAACAACAGGAACGCCGTACCGCCGGTGGGCGCGGTCGTGCAGCGCGGATTGGCGGGAGCCTCGGTACAGCCCTGCGTCTGATTGAACGGCAGCAGGCCGCGATACGTGGCGGCCGCGCCTCTGTAGTTTGACGTGCCTGCGCCGGGCCCGGGATTGGCGAAAGCTGCCGGATATGGCAGCACGGGATTGACAGTCGAAGCGCCGGTGAAGCCCCATGTTGCGGGTGTAAAGACCGTCTGAAGGGCGGGCAAGATCTCGCGCTGGATGCGATTTGCTATGGAGGCCTCGAGCGCCGGCATTAGGTCACCTACCGTGATCGTAACCAGCTGATCGTTGAAC
>JANXUV010000142.1 GCA_025356085.1 Betaproteobacteria bacterium | reverse complement strand
GCTACTCCGCGGGGATCGTCTACAACAATTTTCCATGGCCGGAAAAGCCGTCGGACAAGCACGTAGCGGCGATCGAGAAAAAGGCGCAGGAGGTTCTGGACGTCCGCTCGTCATTCGCGAAAGCTTCGCTTGCCGACCTGTACGACCCGGACACGATGCCCCCCGCGTTGTCGAAGGCGCACCAAGTACTCGATCGAGCCGTGGATGCCGCGTATGGACGGAAAAGTTTCGCATCGGATGCGGAGCGGGTCGCGTTCCTGTTTGAGCTTTATCAGAAGTACACGAGCTTTCTCCCAGGCGATTCCAGACCCAAGAAGAAGCGCCGGAAATGAGTGTAGTGCCCGAACTGACGAGCACGCTGACCTGCCCGCACTGTGCGCTGGCGACAGTCGAGTCCATGCCTACGGATGCCTGCCTCTTCTTTTGGAACTGTCCCGGCTGCGGCAGACGGCTTAAGCCCAAAGCTGGCGATTGCTGCGTCTTCTGCAGTTACGGTAGCGTCAAGTGCCCGCCCAAGCAGTTGGAAAAAGGCTGTTGTTGAGCCGGACGCATGCTGTAGTCGCGTGACCGAATCTGATTCCATTCGTTTTTTCGACATGCAATTCCGTCGCCAGGCAGCGGCCGGGGAGTTCGTGCCCAATCCATTCGAGCAGCGAGCTTTGCCCTACCTGCAAGGAAGCGTCCTGGAGCTGGGCTGCGGCCTCGGCAATCTTTCGGTGGCGGCCGCCGAGAAAGGTGCAATGGTCCTTGCGTTGGATGCGAGTCGCTCCGCGATCGAGAGTCTTTCGGCACGCGCGAAGGCGTCCGGACTCAGTATTGATGCACGTTGCGCTGATCTCGCCGGCTACGACCCGCCGGGCGAATTCGACGCGGTAGTGGCGATCGGGCTGTTCATGTTCTTTCCGTGCGACGTAGCGCGTCGCCAGTTTGCCCGCGCCCGGGCGGCGGTTCGCGCAGGCGGCATCCTCGTCGTGAACGTGCTGATCGAGGGCACGACGTTCGTGGACATGTTCGATACCGAACGCGGTTTTTGCCTTTTCGGGGAAGACGAATTACCGGCCGCACTGCACGGTTGGCATATGCTGGAAGACCAAGTGGAACAGTTCGACGCGCCCGGCGGAACCATCAAGCGGTTTCGGACCTCGATGGCGCGGCGTCGGGCGCCAAGATGAAAAAGCCCCTGAAATCAGCCTCCTACGAACTTCCGGGCACCCGCTTGCAGAGGTAACAAAAAACGCGTTTAATGAAAGCGTTGCGATACTTAGCTCAGACGGTTTGCTAACAAACCTCTCGAATGCCGGGTAAAGCGGTCAAGGATTTTTCCCTGCCCGCTACCGGCGGCGGCACCTTCAAGCTCTCTGACCAGCGAGGCAAGACGCTGGTCGTCTACTTCTACCCCAAGGACAACACCCCCGGCTGCACGGTCGAGGGCGCGGATTTCCGCGACCGCCACAGGGATTTCGCGAAGGCGGGCGCGGAGGTGGTCGGCGTGTCGCGCGATTCGGTGAAATCGCACGAGGGCTTCAAGGCGAAGATGAAGTTTCCCTTCGAGCTGCTGTCGGACGCCGAGGAAGAGCTGTGCGCGCAGTTCGGCGTGATGAAAATGAAGAACATGTACGGCAAAAAGGTCCGCGGCATCGAGCGCAGCACTTTCGTCATCGGCAAGGACGGGGTGCTGGCGCGCGAATGGCGCGGGGTCAAGGTTCCCGGCCACGTTGAGGAGGTATTGAACTTTGTTAAAACCCTATGATGTCGAGCCAGCAGAAGTAGAAGTAACAGAATCCTCCACCACCCGCGACGCAATGTCGATGCACCGCAAGGCCCGAAAATCCAAGGTCAAGAAGCTGTTCGTGCTGGATACGAACGTGCTGATGCACGACCCGGCCAGCCTGTTCCGCTTCGAGGAGCACGACCTGTACCTGCCGATGGGGACGCTGGAGGAGCTCGACAGCAACAAGAAGGGCCTGTCGGACGTGGCGCGCAACGCGCGCCAGGCGAGCCGCTTCCTGGACGAGATCGTCTCGCAGAAAGGCGGCGACATTGCCGCGGGCCTTCCCATCCGCACTCGCGAGAATGGTCCATCGGCCGGCGGCCGCCTGTTCCTGCAGACCGAGGCGATCAACGGCGACCTGCCCGCGACGCTGCCGGCCGGCAAGACCGACAACCAGATCCTGTCGGTGGTGCGCCACCTGCAGAAGAAGGAGCCGGCGCGCGGCGTGATCCTGGTGTCGAAAGACATCAACATGCGCATCAAGGCGCGCGCGCTGGGCCTCGCCACCGAGGACTACACCAACGACAAGGTGCTGGAGGACAACGACCTCCTCTACACCGGCATCCGCAAGCTCGACGCCGCTTTCTGGGAGACGCACGGCAAGGACCTCGAGTCCTGGAAGAAGGACGGCCATACCTACTACCGCGTGCGCGGGCCGATGGTGCCGCAGCTGCAGCTGAACGAGTTCGTCTGGGACGAATCCGGCGAGCGCCCGATCCACGCGCTCGTCAAGGAAAAATCGGGGCGCATTGCGACGTTCGAGACACTGAAGGACTACACGCACGCCAAGAACCAGGTCTGGGGCATCAACGCGCGCAACCGCGAGCAGAATTTCGCGCTCAATCTGCTGATGAACCCGGCCGTCGATTTCGTCACCCTGCTCGGCCAGGCCGGCACCGGCAAGACGCTGCTCACCATCGCCGCGGGCCTGACCCAGGTGCTGGACGAGAAGCGCTACTCCGAGATCATCATGACGCGCGTCACGGTGCCGATCGGCGAGGACATCGGCTTCCTGCCCGGCACCGAGGAGGAGAAGATGCAGCCCTGGATGGGCGCGCTCGAGGACAACCTCGACGTGCTGAACGCCTCGGACGAGTCCGGCGGCGAATGGGGCCGCGCGGCGACGCGGGATCTCGTGCGCTCGCGCATCAAGATCAAGTCGCTCAACTTCATGCGCGGCCGCACCTTCGTCAACAAGTGGCTGGTGATCGACGAGGCGCAGAACCTGACGCCCAAGCAGATGAAGACGCTGATCACGCGCGCGGGGCCCGGCACCAAGGTTATTTGTCTCGGCAACATCGCGCAGATCGACACGCCCTACCTGACCGAGGGCAGCTCGGGCCTCTCGTTCGTGGTCGACCGCATGAAGGGCTGGGCGCACGCGGGCCACGTGACCCTCGCGCGCGGCGAGCGGTCTCGCCTGGCCGACCATGCCGCAGAAATGCTCTGATTTCTGCTAACCTTTTTCGCCTTTTTCCGACGGGAGTTTCAGTCATGGTTCGATCTTTCCTCGCGTTCGCCGCCCTGGTCGCGCTCGCCTTCCCGGCCTCGGCGCAGCAGCAGAAGCCGTACGAACCGCAGGTCGGCCAGGCCGGCAAGGACGTGATCTGGGTGCCGACACCCGACGAAGTCGTCGACCGCATGCTGCGGATGGCGCAGGTCGGGCCGAACGACGTGGTCTACGACCTGGGGGCCGGCGATGGCAAGATCGCCATCGCCGCGGCGAAGAAGTTCGGCGCGCGCTCCACCGGCATCGAGTACAACCCCGAGATGGCCAGGCACGCGCAGGGCAACGTCGAGAAATCCGGCGTCAACGGCCGGGCGCGCATCCTGAACGGCGACATCTTCGTCATCAACTTCAGCGAGGCGACGGTGGTAACCATGTACCTGCTGCCGAACCTGAACATGAAGCTGCGCCCGACGCTGCTGGCGATGAAGCCGGGCACGCGCGTGGTGTCGCACTCCTTCACCATGGAAGACTGGGAAGCCGACGAAATCTCCAGCATGGACGGGCGGCGCGCCTATTTCTGGGTGGTGCCGGCCAACGTCGGCGGCAGCTGGGCGCTGGAAACCGGCAGCGACAAGAACGAAATCTCCTTCGAGCAGCGCTTCCAGAAGATCGAGGGCACCATCAACCTCGGCCTGACGCAGGGCGGCCTGCGCGACGCGCGCCTGCGGGGCTTCGCCATCGGCTTCGCGCTGGTGGACAACAACGGCGTGCTGAAGGGCTACAGCGGCCGCGTCACTGGCAGCAAGATGGAAGGCAGCTGGCGCGGCGACAACGGCAGCGAAGGCCGCTGGAGCGCCACCAAGAAGTAACTCTAGAGTTTCTTGTGTGACCCGTCACAGAAAGGCTTGCCGGCGCTGCGCTTGCAGCCGCACAGCCAGACTTTCTGCGCTTCGGTCATGGTGAACTTCATCGGCGTGAATTCGCCACCCTTGTGCGAGCCGTCGCAGAACGGCTGGCTCTTGGACTGCCCGCACACGCACCACCAGTAGTCGCCGGGCGCCAGTTCCACCGCGTAGGGTCCTTTCTGCGGGATCAGCGGTTCGGCCATGGCGGTCCTCTCCGGGGCTACCCGTACCCGCCGCCGCGGGCGAGATTCTCGAAACGGGTGTACTGGCCGAGGAAAGCAAGATCCACCTTGCCGATCGGGCCGTTGCGCTGTTTGCCGATGATTATTTCGGCACGGTTCTTTGCATCGAGTTTTTCGGGGTAATAAACCTCGTCTCGATAGACGAAGAGAATCACGTCGGCATCCTGCTCGATCGCGCCCGATTCGCGCAGATCCGACATCATCGGCCTCTTCTCGTTGCGATTCTCCAATGCCCGGTTGAGCTGGGAAAGAGCAACTACCGGAACCTTCAATTCTTTCGCAAGTGACTTGAGGGATCTCGATATCTCCGAGACCTCCGTAGCGCGATTTTCGCCCTCGCCAGACGCCGACATCAACTGCAGGTAATCCACGACTATCAGTCCGAGTTTGCCGCATTGGCGATGTATCCGCCGGGCGCGCGAACGCAATTCAAGCGAGTTCAGCCCGCCTGTCTCGTCAATGAAAATAGGCGCATTGTGAAGCTTCTCCATCGCCAAAGACAGGCTGCTCCACTCTTGATCGCTCAGGCGCCCGGTGCGCATATTGTGCTGGTCCACCCGCGCAATGGATCCGAGCAGCCGATTCGCGAGTTGCGTGGCGCCCATCTCCATGCTGAAGATCGCCACGGGAATTCCGTTATGGACGGCCACGTTTTCCGCCATGTTCAGGGCAAATGCCGTCTTGCCCATGGATGGGCGGCCTGCGACGACGATCAAATCACCTTCTTGCAGACCGGCTGTTTCCTTGTCCAGATCTATGAATCCGGTGGCCAATCCAGTTACGTCGGATTTGTTCTCCTGGTTATGCAGGTAATCGATACGCTCAAATACGCGCGCCAGGATCGGCTGGATGGATTCGTAGCCTTGCGTACCTCTTTGGCCTTTTTCGCCAACCTCCATGATGCGTGATTCAGCCTCATCCAGAATCTGGCCAACCTCCTTGCCGGAGGGCGTAAGCGCAGACTCGGCGATTTCCGTCGCGACGGTCACAAGCCGCCGTTGAACGGAGCGGTCCCTGACAAGTTCCGCATAGCGCCGGATGTTGAGCGCACTCGGCGTGTTCTGAGCCAGAGAACCCAGGTAGGCCGGCCCGCCAGTACGATCCTTGTCCTCGCTTGCATCGATCGATTCCGCGACGGTAACCACGTCTGCCGGCTTGGCTTGATCAATCAGCTTGGCGATGTGCCGAAAGACGCGGCGATGGTCATCCCGATAGAAATCCTCCCCCGAAACCAGATCCGAAATCTTGTCGAAAGCCTGGTTGTCGAGCAGCAAGCCGCCCAGCAGCGACTGCTCCGCCTCGATCGAATGCGGCGGGACCCTTAGCGAAAGGAGCTGTGGATCATTCGATTCGTTATGGACCGGCTGGGGCTGAAAACTGGTTGAGCGGGCCATTTAGAAGTTATCCACAGGAGGAACGGAGCTTGACCCGAATCGACCTGTTAGTAAATAGAACTTGCTGTTAGCAAGTGGAGAATTTCGGTGGAAAAGCTGTGGAAAACCTGTGACCCAAAAGGAAAAAG
Organism: Betaproteobacteria bacterium; assembly: GCA_025356085.1. Lineage (GTDB taxonomy): Bacteria > Pseudomonadota > Gammaproteobacteria > Burkholderiales > SG8-39 > RBG-16-66-20. The sequence goes on along the minus strand of JANXUV010000142.1, from coordinate 17,461 downwards.
GGCTGTCGCCAGCCCCTTTTTGATCGAAAACGCCAGCGAGAAAGTATTTTCAGCTCTCGCCGATCACCGATACCGTAATCGTGACGACGACGTCCGTGTGCAATGCGATCTGCAGCGGGTAGTCGCCGACCAGCTTGAGCGCGCCGGCCGGCATGCGCACCTGCGAACGCTCGACCTCGAAGCCCTGCGCCTTGAGCGCGTCGACGATGTCGTAGTTGGTGACCGAGCCGAACAGGCGCCCGTCCACACCCGCCTTCTGGGTGACTTTCAGCGTCTGCCCCTCCAGCTTGGCGCCGCGTTCCTGCGCCTGCACCAGCGCCGCGGCCTGCGCCTTCTCCAGCTCGGCGCGGCGCGCCTCGAAGGCCTTGAGGTTCTCGTCCGTCGCCCGCTTCGCCTTGCCCGTCGGGATCAGGAAATTGCGCGCGTAGCCGTCCTTCACCTTGACCACGTCGCCTAGATTGCCGAGATTGGCCAGCTTTTCCATCAGGATTACTTGCATGATGCGCCCCTCAGTGGAGGTCGGTGTACGGCATCAGGGCCAGGAATCGCGCGCGTTTGACCGCGGTGGAAAGCTGGCGCTGGTAGCCGGCCGAAGTGCCGGTGATGCGGGCCGGGATGATGCGGCCGTTTTCGTTGATGAAGTCCTTGAGGATGTCGATCGCCTTGTAGTCGACGAACTCGATCTTCTCGGCGGTGAAGCGGCAGAACTTGCGGCGCCGGAACAGCGCTCGCTGTCCCCGATCCTTTTTGTCCTTGCCCTTGCCTTTGAACTTTCCTTTACCTTTTCTCGGTGGAGGCATGTCTATTTCCCTTCAATGAATTCGATATTGGTTACGTGCAGCACCGGCTTCTTCGACTGCCGGTTCTTCGCACACAAAAATCCTTCGGCCTTCAGCAGCCGGCCCATCGGACCCGCCGCGAGCAAACTCGCCTGGGCTTCGAAAGCCACTGCTTCGATCTCGGCGTTGACCTTGCGGCTGGCGCCGGCTTCGGCGCGCTCCGACTCGTGCCTGAGGCGGAACTCGACGACCGGAACGCCGGCCGGCGTATAGCGCAACGATTTCAGTTCCGTGATCACGCCGGAAATCTCGACCCTGTTGACCGGACCGCTCAAGCCGCCGCGGCCGGAGCCGGGTCCTCGGCCGGAGCCGCAGTCGAACCATCAGCCGTGTCGGCGGGTCTCGCCTCGCCCATCATCGAGCGCGACTTCTCCTCCTTCATCATCGGCGAGGGGTCGACGAAAGCCTTGGTCATCTTGACCGTGAGGTGGCGCAGCACCGCGTCGTTGAAGCGGAACGAATGCTCGAGTTCGGCGATGGTCTCGCCGTCGCATTCGATGTTCATCAGCACGTAGTGCGCCTTGTGCACCTTGGCGAGCGGGAACGCCAGCTGGCGCCGGCCCCAGTCTTCCAGGCGATGCACCTTGCCGTTGCGCGTCGAAACGATGCCTTTGTAGCGCTCGACCATCGCGGGCACCTGCTCGCTCTGGTCCGGATGGACGATGAAACAGATTTCGTAATGCCGCATTCGGTGATTCTCCTTATGGGTAAGCTATCCACCATGCGTAGTGGTATAGCAAGGAAGGGCGCGAATACTACAGCAAAATCTAGGGCTTAGGCAAGCCTTCGTCGATCCATGCCCGCAGCAGCGTGTAGGAAACTGCGAGGATCACCGGACCGACGAACAGGCCGATCAGCCCGAAGCCGACCAGGCCGCCAATGACGCCGGCGAAGATCAGCAGCAAGGGCAGATCGGCGCCCTGCCGGATCAGGAGCGGGCGCAGGATGTTGTCGACGGTGCCGACAACGACAGTCCAGACCAGCAGGCCGATCGCGAAGCCGGTCTGATCCGACCAATAAAGCCAGCCGACCGCGCACAGAAGCACCGGCACCACGCCGATTTGCGCCACCGCCAGCAGCAACATCACCGCCGCGAGCAGGCTGGCGAACGGGACGCCGGCGACGGCGAGGCCGATCCAGGCGAGCAGCGTCTGCACCAGCGCCGTCACCACCACGCCCAGCGCGACGGCGCGCGTCGCCTGGCCAGCGAGACGCACCGCGCCCTCGCCGCGTTCTCCCGCCAGCCGCGCCGCAAAGCGCCGGATCAGCGTAGCGGCGGCTTCGCCATTGGCGTAGAGCACCGCCGCCAGCACGACCGTCAGCAGCAGTTGAATCGCGAGCTTGCCTAAACCGCCTGCATGCGCGGCAGCCCAGGCGACGAAGCCCTGTGAATAGGGCCTGAGGCGGCGTACCAGCTCTTCCGGTCCGGCGGCCACGACGTCGCGCCACGTCGCGTCCACATTCGCGCCTACGAAAGGCACGCTCTTGATCCAATCCGGCGGCGACGGCAGGTGCACGGAGCCCAGCGACATCACCCACTGCCCGATTTCGTGAGCGTTGTCGATGACCATGCTGACCGCGGCCACCAGGGGAACCACGAACACCATCAGCATCGTGAACGTCATGGCGCACACGGCGAGGACGCGCCGGTTGCCCAGCCAACGCTGCACTCTCAGAAGCAGCGGCCAGGTGGAAACCACGACCATCGTCGCCCAGGTGAGCGCCGGCAGGAAGGGCTCCAGGATCCACAGCGAAGCCAGCGTCAGCCCGCCGATGAAGAACAGCGCGAGGGTGATCCTCATCAGGTCGCGTGCAGGTGCCGTCATTGGATTCTCCGGGTCGCTAGCGCCGCCGCACCGATTCGAAAAGGCAAATGCCGGCCGCGACAGAGGCGTTCAGGCTCTCCACCACTCCGCCCATCGGGATGCGCACCAGCAGGTCGCAGGACTCGCGCGTCAGTCGGCGCATGCCGTCCCCTTCCGCGCCCAGGACCCAGGCGATGGACTTGGGCAGGTCTGCCTGGAACAGCGTCTTTCCGGCCTTTTCTTGCGTTCCCACGATCCAGATATTGCGGTCTTTCAGGTCGGCCAGCGTGCGCGCCAGATTGGTCACCATGAAGTACGGCGTGATCTCGGCCGCCCCGCTCGCCACCTTGGAGACGGTGGCATTGATGCCGGCGGCGTGATCCTTGGGCGCGATTACCGCGTGCGCGCCGGCCGCGTTGGCCACGCGCAGGCAGGCGCCGAGGTTGTGCGGGTCGGTGATGCCGTCCAGCACCAGCAGCAGCGGCGGCGTCTTCAGGCTCTCGAGCAGCTCTTCCAGCGTCTGCTTCTTCGTATTGGCCTGCACCATCGCCACCACGCCCTGGTGCCTGCCGCCGCCGGCCAGGCCTTCCAGGCGCGACGGCGAGACGCGCATCAGGCGCACGCCCGCGCGCTCCACCTGCGCGGCGAGGTCTTTGGCGCGCGCATCCTTGCGCGATTCGTCGAGGAACACTTCCAGCACCGACTTGGGTTCCGCGCGCAGCCGCGCCAGCACGGTGTGGAAACCGAAGATGACGCGCTCCGGGGCGTTCACGCCTTGCCTTTGTCGACCGGCACCAGGTCGATTTTTCGGGTCTCCAGGTCCACGCGCACCAGCTTCACCTTGACCCGGTCCGCGAGCCGGTAACGCTTGCCGGTGCGCTCGCCGAGGAGCATGTGGCGGTTGGCCTCGTAGCGGTAGTAATCGCGCCCGAGCTCGGAGATGTGCACCAGGCCATCGACGTAGTAGTTGTCCAACATCACGAACAGGCCGAAGGCGGTAACGCCGGTAATGGTGCCTTCGAACTCGCCGCCGACCTGATCCTGCATGTAGAAGCACTTCAGCCAGCTCTCGACGTCGCGGCTGGCGTCGTCGGCGCGCCGTTCGGTCTCGGAACAGTGGCGCCCCAGCTCGTCCCAGTCCACGCCCTCGTAACGGCGATTCGCGAGCACGGCCTTGATCGCCCGGTGCACCAACAGGTCCGGATAGCGCCGGATCGGCGAGGTGAAATGCACATAGGCGTCGAAGGCGAGGCCGAAGTGGCCAAGGTTGTCCGGCGTGTAGACCGCCTGCTTCATCGAGCGCAGCAGGATCGTCTGCAGCAGCGCGTGGTCCGGCCGCGGCCGGATCTTCGCCAGCAGCTGCGCGTAGTCCTTGGGTTTCGGCTTGTCGCCGCCCGGCAGCACCAGCCCGAGTTCGGCGAGGAAGTCGCGCAGCGCGGATACTTTCTCGGGCGTCGGCACGTCGTGCACGCGGTACAGCACCGGATGCCCGCGCGAGGAAAGGAAATCGCCGGCGCAGACGTTGGCGGCCAGCATGCACTCTTCAATCAGGCGATGCGCCTCGTTGCGCGGCACCGGAACGATGCGCAGGATCTTGCCGCGCGCGTCGAACTCCATCTTCGTCTCGACCGACTCGAAATCGATCGCGCCGCGGCGGTTGCGTTCCTGGAACAGGACCTTGTAGACCTCATGCAGGGTTTGCAGGTCCTGGTTCGCCTTTCCTTTCGAGATCAGGTCCCAGACGGCGGTATAGGTCAGGCGCGCATGCGAGCGGAACACCGCGGCGTAGAACTCATAGCGCGCGACTTTCCCATTTGCCGTGAGTGCCATGTCGCAGACCATCGCCAGGCGATCCACGTCGGGATTGAGGGAGCACAACCCGTTGGAGATTTTCTCCGGCAGCATCGGGATCACGCGGCGCGGGAAATAGACCGAAGTGCCGCGCTCTTTCGCATCGGCGTCCAGCGCGTCGCCCGGTCGCACGTAGTGACTTACATCGGCGATCGCCACGCGCAGGCGGAAGCCCTTGCCTTCGCGCACAGCGTGCACCGCGTCGTCGAAATCCTTCGCCGTCTCGCCGTCGATGGTGACGAACCCCAGGTCCCTCAGGTCGCGCCTGCCCTTCCAGTCGTCCGGCCGCACTTCCTCCGGCAGTGCGCGCGCCTGCGCCAGCGCTTTCTTCGAGAACTCGTGCGGCAGGTCGAACTTTCGCAGCGCGATCTCGATCTCCATGCCCGGATCGGAGTAGTTGCCCAGCACTTCGAGCACGCGGCCGATCGGCTGGGCGTGCTTTGAGGGTTGCGCGACCAGTTCGACCGTCGCGACCTGGCCCGGCTTCGCGCGCCCGGCCTGGTCGGGCGGGATCAGGATGTCCAGCGGCATGCGCCGGTCCTCGGGCACCAGCAGCAGCACGCCGTGCTGCTGGTGCAACCGGCCGACGATGCGGCGGTTGGCGCGCTCGAGGACTTCCACGATCTCACCCACCGCGCGGCCGCGCGGGTCGGTTTTCACCAAGCGCACCGTAGCGCGGTCGCCGCGCAGCACCTGGCGCATCTCGACCGCCGACAGTCCGATCCATGGGGCGTCGGGACCCGCAGTTGCCGCATCAGGCACGAGAAAGCCGTGGCCATCAGGATGGCCTTCGATGCGCCCGCTGACGATCGCGGGTTTACGCGGAGGAGTTTTGTCTTGCTTTTTCTTTGACACGCTTTTGATCAGACACTAGAATTCGCCCCCTTGCCGAGGTGGCGGAATTGGTAGACGCACTAGGTTCAGGTCCTAGCGGTGGCAACACTGTGGGGGTTCGAGTCCCTTCCTCGGCACCAGTATTTTAGTCCTTTTGGACGTCGCATCCCGTGGCTCTGACTGCGACGATCTACACCTTCTCGATCCAGCTCTCGGATGTGGATCGCGCGGTCTACGACACGCTGGCGCTGAAAGTCGCGCGCCACCCCTCGGAAACCGCCGAGCACCTGCTCACGCGCGTGCTCGCCTACTGCCTGGAATACACCGAAGGCATCGGCTTTTCGCGCGGCATCTCGGACGCCGATGAACCCGCGCTCTCGGTGCGCGACCTGACCGGCGTTCTCAAAGTCTGGATCGACATCGGCTCGCCCGATGCGGCCCGGCTGCACAAGGCGGGCAAGGCCGCACCGCGCGTCGCCGTCTATACGCACAAGGACCCGGCGCAGATGAAGCGCCAGCTGCAGGGCGAAAAGATCCACCGCGCGGAGGCGTTGGAGCTGTACGCCTTCGACCGCGAGCTGATTGCGGACCTGGTAGGGCGCCTGGAGCGCCGCATGCATTTCGACCTCTCGGTCACCGACCGCCACCTGTTCCTGTCGATAGGCGATATAACGCTGTCTGGAGCCATAGAGCAGTTCCGGCACGACGACCAGGAGACCAGGCCATGATTTACGAGCACCACCGCATCCGCCCGATCTCGCGCGCCGCCTTTCTCGCGCGCATGGCCCGCCACGGCGCGCTGGCCTTCACCGTAACCCTCATATCGATCGCACTTGGAATGGCAGGCTACGAGTATTTCGAAGACCTGCCCTGGCGCGATGCGTTCCTGAACACCGCGATGCTGCTCGGCGGGATGGGCCCGGTGGACCCGCCGAAGACGCCCGGCGGCAAGATCTTCGCCGGGCTGTACGCGCTCTACGCAGGCCTGGTGTTCCTCATCGTAGCCGGGGTGCTGCTGGTACCCGTCCTGCACCGCGTCCTTCACCGCTTCCACTGGGAAACGAAGGAGAAGCCGTAGGCGGTCAGCGGTTATTGCGGGTCGAAGGGATGGCGCAGGACGATGGTTTCGTCGCGCTCGGGGCCGGTGGAGATCATGCCGATCGGCACGCCGCAGAGCTTCTCGACGCGCGCCAGGTAGTCGCGCGCGGCCTTCGGCAGCTTGTCGTGCGCCCTTACGCCGACCGTGCTCTCCTGCCAGCCCGCCATTTCCTCGTACACCGGCGCGCATAGCGCCAGTTCCTCTGCGCCTACCGGCAGGATGTCGCTCATCTTGCCCGCCATGTCGTAGCCGACGCAGATCTTGAGGGTCTCGGCGCCATCCAGCACGTCCAGTTTGGTAATGCACAGGCCCGACACGCCGTTCAGCTGGATCGAGCGTTTCATGGCGGCGGCGTCGAACCAGCCGGTGCGCCGCGGCCGCCCGGTGGTGGCGCCGAATTCCTTGCCGCGCTGGCGCAGGCGCTCGCCAACGTCGTCCGACAGCTCGGTCGGGAACGGTCCCTCGCCGACGCGCGTGCTGTAGGCCTTGGTGATGCCAAGCACGTAGTGCAGGTGCATCGGCCCGATGCCCGCGCCCGCCGCCGCCGCGCCCGCGACGCAGTTGGACGAGGTCACGTAGGGATAGGTGCCGTGGTCGATGTCGAGCAGCGCGCCCTGCGCGCCCTCGAACAGCAGGTTCTTGCCGGCCTTGTTGGCGTGGTAGAGAGCGCGGGGCACGTCGGCGACCAGCGGCACCAGGCGCGGCGCCAGTGCAAGTGTTTCGTCGAGAGTTTTTTTGAAATCAATTTTTTCAACTTTATAGAATTTTTCCAAAACAAAATTGTGAAATTCGAGCAGCTCCTCGAGCTTCTTCGCGAAGCGCTCCGGGTTGAGCAGATCCTGCAACCGCAGTGCGCGCCGCGCCGCCTTGTCCTCGTAGGCAGGGCCGATGCCGCGACCGGTGGTGCCGATCTTCTGATCGCCGCGCTTCGCCTCGCGCGCGCGATCGAGCGCGCCGTGGTACGGCAGGATCAGCGGGCAGGCCTCCGACACGCTCAACCGCGCCTCCACCCCGTTCACGCCGGCGGCTTCCAGTTCGTCCATCTCGGAGAGCAGCGCCTCGGGGGAGAGCACCACGCCGTTGCCGATGAAGCAGTCCACGTCGCCGCGCAGGATGCCTGACGGGATCAGGTGCAAAACGGTCTTCTTGCCGCCGATCACCAGCGTGTGGCCGGCGTTGTGGCCGCCCTGGAAGCGCACTACGCCCTGCGTGCGGTCGGTGAGCCAGTCGACGATCTTGCCCTTGCCCTCGTCGCCCCACTGGGTGCCGACGACGACGACGTTGCGAGCCGCGCGCTTCATCTTTTTTTCTTTTTGGTTTTTGCCACGGAAGCAAGACTTCTGAGTTCAATCGAAAATCCGGTCGCCGCGCGCGGACGTCCGAAGGCCTTGCCGACTTCGTCGTAGCGCCCGCCGCGGGCCACCGGCCCCTCGACTCCGCCGCAATAGGCGTCGAACACCACGCCGGAGTGGTAGTGGTAGCCGCGCAGTTCGGCCAGGTCGAAACTCAACGGGATCGGCGACGCCTTGGCGAGCGCGCGCAGGGTTTCCAGCGCTTTCTTCAATTCCGGAAGTTGCGGAAGCTTTTTCTCCGCAAGCCCGATTACTTCGGCTCCGCCATAAAGGTCGGGCAACAACAGGAGCGCGGCCCGCGTTTTCGCATCCGTTCTTTTGGTCAACGTCTTCAATGCAGAAGCATCCTTTTTCTGCAAAGCTTCGAACAATTCCACTTCAAGCTCATGCCCGATCCCAGCCGACGTGACCAGCGAGCGGAACACCGCGACATGGCCGACATCCATGCGCGCGCCCTTCACGCCCGCGACCGCGAGCGCGCGGCACAACAGCCCCTGGATCTCCAGGTCGCCCGCGATCCCCCGCTCGCCGAACAGTTCTGCGCCGATCTGGATCGGTTCGCGGGACGCGCCCGGCGTCAGCGGCCGCGTATGCAGCACGCTGCCGCAGTAGCATAGCCGCGTCGCGCCCTTGCGGTTGAGCAGGTGCGCGTCGATGCGCGCCACCTGCGGCGTGATGTCTGCGCGCAGGCCCATCATTTTTCCGGACAGCTGGTCCACCAGCTTGAAGGTGCGCAGGTCCAGATCGTGCCCGGTGCCGGTCAGCAGCGAGTCGGTGAACTCGACCAGTGGCGGCACGACCAGCTCATACTTTGAACTGAAAAACAGATCCAGAATGCCGCGACGCAAAACCTCGATGCGCATCGCTTCCTCGGGAAGGATGTCGTCGATGTGCTCAGGGAGCAGCCAGCGCATGGTTTCTTAAATTCTTGTAATAAATAAAAGAATTAAACCGGCGATCATGGCGCTCAATCCGAAGAAACGGATCTGTCCATCGGAAAGCTGCATCAGGCGGCGGAAGGTCTCGCGCCAGGCGCTAGGCGCGAGAAACGGGAACAAACCCTCGATCACCAGCATCAGGGCGAATGCCATCAGCAGCGTGGTGCCCATCGCCCATCACTTCCTGCCGCCGGATTTTCCGGCGGAATCCCGAAGGTACCGGAAGAAGTCCGAATTCGGCTCGAGCACCAGCATGTCCGATTTGCTGCGGAAGCTCGACTTGTAGGCTTCCATCGAGCGGTAGAACGAAAAGAATTCCGGGTTCTGCTGGAACGCCTGGGAATAGATCGCGGCGGCCTTCGCATCGCCTTCGCCCCGCACCCGCTGCGCGTCCTTGTAGGCCTCGGCGAGAATCACCTCGCGCTGCCGGTCGGCATCGGCGCGGATCTTCTCGCTCTCGGCCGCGCCGGTGGAGCGCAGCTCGTTGGCGACGCGCTTGCGCTCGGCCTCCATGCGGCGGTAGACAGAGGCGCTGACTTCCGCGGGCAGGTCGACGCGCTTCAGGCGAACATCGACGATTTCGACGCCGATGCGGCGCAGGTCCTGGTCGGCCTTCTCGCGCACCGCCGCCATGATGGCTTCGCGCTCGCCCGAGACCACGTCGTGCACGGTGCGCTGGCCGAACTCTGCCTGCAGCCCGTCGGAGATGGTCTGCTTGAGGCGCGTAGTGGCGCCGAATTCGTCGCCCTGCACCGAGACGTAGTACAGCTTGACGTCCACGATGCGCCACTTGACGAAGGAGTCGACGTCCAGCGGTTTGTTGCCCGCAGTCGGAAAGCGCAGCGGCTCGGGATCGTCGTAGGTCTGGATACGCATGTCAAAAAGGCGCACGTTCTGCAGCAGCGGCCACTTGAAGTGCAAGCCCGGCTCGGTGATCACATCCTTTACCTTGCCCAGTTGGAAGACGATGGCGTTCTGGCGCTGGTCAACCGTGAATAGCGTCGAGGCCGCGAGCACGACGATCGCGAGCAGGGCGGCGAGTACCGGTCCGATGATCCGCATGTCAGCGCTCCGCCCGGCCGCGGTCGCGCAGCGCTTCGCGGGAACGCGGCGTGATGTCAGGCGCGGCGGCCTCCGGCCCTGCCGGCGCCTGCGGGCGCCCTGCTGCCGCAGGGTCGGCGAGCGTCGCGGCAGCGCCCTGCTGCATCAGCTTGTCCAGCGGCAGGTAAAGCAGGTTGCCGCTGCCCTTGTAGTCCAGCATGACTTTCGATGTCGAGTTGTAGATCTGCTGCATGGTCTCGATGTAGATTCGTTCGCGCGTCACCGCCGGCGCCTTGGCGTACTCGGCGAGCACCTGCTTGAAGCGCGACGCGTCGCCTTCGGCGCTGACTATGACGCGCTGCTTGTAGCCCTCGGCCTCCTGCGCCAGGCGCGAAGCGGCGCCACGCGCCTTCGGGATCACGTCGAGGGCGTAGGCCTCGCCCTCGTTCTTCTGCTTCTCGCGGTCCTGGCTTGCGCTTTGCTGGTCGCTGAACGCCGGCTGGACGTCCTTCGGCGGCTGCGACGACTGGATGGTCACGGTCGAGACCGAAATACCCGTCCGGTAGCGGTCGAGGATTAACTGCATCAGCTGCTTCGCGGCCAAGTTGATCTCGGCGCGCGACTCGTACAGGATCGAATCCATTTTGCTCTTGCCGATCACCTCGCGCATCGCGGTCTCGGCCGCGTGCTGCGCGGTTTCGTCGGGGCGCTTGTTGTTGAACAGGTAGGCCTTGGCGTCGGTGACGACGTACTGCACCGCGAACTGCACGCTGACGATGTTTTCATCGTCGGTGAGCATTAGCGCTTCCTTCTCCATCAACGCTTTGACGTTGCCATTGCGGTAACCGATCTCAATCGCCCTGACTTTCTCCATGTTTACGATCTCGTGCGACTGGATCGGCCAGGGCATGCGCCAGCGCAGGCCGGAGCCGGTTTCGGTGGAGTACTCGCCGAAGGTAAGCACCACGCCGCGCTGGCCCTCAATCACGATGTAGAAGCCACTCGCCAGCCAGACCGCGAGAATGACGGCTGCCACCAGGCCGGCGCCGCCGCCGATGCGCGCGTTGGACGGGCCCGGACCGCGCGACGGCGGCTCGGAGCCGGGGCGCCGCCGGCCGAACAGTTCGTTCAGCTTGCGATTGAAGTTGCGCCAGAGCTCGTCGAGGTCGGGCGGGCCCTGATTGCCTCCGCCCGGGCGGTTTCCGCCCCCGCGTCCCCAGTTCGGGTCGTTCAGCGACATGAAGTGATTTAAATGCTCAGTTCAAAAGAAGGAGAAGGATTCCGGGATTGGCCGGCCAGCTCTCTTTGCTGGGCCGCCTCGGCGATTGCGCCGCGCAAACCGGCCAGTCCGGCGCCCGTGCGCGCGCTTACGAGAACGCGCGAAATCCTACCATATTCATCACGTTCCACTGCCGGTTGGAGACCCGAAAGATCCAGCTTGTTCCAGACTGCCAGCTGGGGAATCGCCTCCGCGTGTATTTCGGCCAGCACCTTGTTGACGTCCTCGGCTTCACGCACGCGCGCCGGCGCGACGCTGTCCACCACGTGCAGCAGCAGGTCGGCGCGCACCGTCTCCTCCAGCGTGGCGCGGAAAGCCGCCACCAGGCCGTGCGGCAGGTCGCGGATGAAACCGACGGTGTCGGCGAGCACCACTTTGCCCGCCCCTTCCATCCAGACCCGGCGCGCTGTGGTGTCGAGCGTGGCGAACAGCTTGTCCGCGACGTAGGCGCCCGCGCTCGGATTCGTCAATGCGTTGAACAGCGTCGATTTGCCCGCGTTGGTGTAGCCCACCAGCGCCACCGAGAACACGTCGCGCCGTGCACGCGCGTGGCGCCGGATCACCCTTTGCTTTTGCAATTCCTTCAATTTTTCCTTCAAGACACCGACGCGCCTGGCGATATAGCGCCGGTCGAGCTCGATTTGCTTCTCGCCCGGGCCGCCGGTCTTGCCGAGGCCGCCGCGCTGGCGCTCGAGGTGGGTCCAGCCGCGCACCAGCCGCGTCGACAAGTGCTGCAACTGCGCCAGCTCCACCTGCAGCTTGCCTTCATTGGTTTTCGCGCGCTGCGCGAAGATATGCAGAATCAGCTCAGTGCGATCGAGCACCTTGCGGCCGAGTTCCTTTTCAAGGTTGCGCTGCTGGCCCGGCGACAGCGTGTGGTTGAAGATCACCGTGGCCGCGTTCAGCGCGTCGGCGGCCGCGCCGATTTCCTCCACCTTGCCGCTGCCGGCATACAGCCTGGGGTCGGGCCGCGCGCGTTTGCCGCGCACTACCCGGTTGCGCCCGGCGCCCGCGCTCTCGGCGAGGCGCGCGATCTCGGCGACGCCCTCTTCATAGTCGTCGTCGCCGAAATCCAGGCATACAAGGATGGCAGCAGCCGCATCTGCGGCCCTGCGTGGCTTTGCGGCGGCGCTATCGAGCAATCTGGGTCAGGCGTCCGCGCCGGGCTCGGCCGCGATGGTGATCGGCCGCGAAGGCACGACGGTGGAGATCGCGTGCTTGTAGACCATCTGCGTGACCGAGTTCTTCAGCAGGACCACGTACTGGTCGAAGGATTCGATCTGACCCTGCAGCTTGATGCCGTTCACAAGGTAGATCGAAACCGGGACATGTTCCTTCCGGAGCGTGTTCAGGAAGGGGTCTTGTAGGAGCTGCCCTTTATTGCTCATTTTTCATACCTCTCGCGAGGAGGTTTGGAATACCACTGTACGTGATTTCGTCGGATTTTCCTACCCCACTTTAGTAGGCGGCACCACATCGCCGCACTGCGCCCGATACCGCAAGGCATGGTCCATCAGCACGCAGGCGAGCATCGCCTCGGCGATGGGCGTGGCCCGGATGCCGACGCAGGGATCGTGCCGGCCGGTGGTTTCGACGGAGGCCGCCTGGCCGTGGACGTCGATGGTGCGCCTAGGCAAGCGGATGCTGGAGGTGGGCTTGAGCGCGATCGAGACGGTGATGTCCTGGCCGCTCGAGATGCCGCCGAGCACGCCACCATTGTTGTTCGACAGGAAGCCCTGCGGCGTCATCTCGTCGCCGTGCTCGCTGCCTTTCTGCGTCACCGCGGCGAAGCCGGCGCCGATTTCCACGCCCTTGACCGCGTTGATCGACATCATCGCCGACGCAATGTCGGCGTCCAGGCGCCCGTAAACCGGCTCGCCCCAGCCCACCGGGACCTTCTCCGCCATCACGTTCACCCGCGCCCCGACCGAATCGCCGCTCTCGCGCAGATCATCCATGAACTTCTCGAGCTTTTTCGTCATCGAATCGTCCGCCGCAAAGAACGGATTCTTGCCGACATCACCCCACGACTTGAAGGCGATCGGATGCGGACCCAGCTGCGCGAGGTATCCCCGGATCAGCATCCCGAAGCGCTCCCGCAGCCACTTCTTCGCGATGGCGCCCGCCGCCACGCGGATCATGGTCTCGCGCGCCGAGGCGCGTCCGCCGCCGCGCGGGTCGCGGATGCCGTACTTCTGCCAGTAGGTGTAATCCGCGTGACCGGGTCGGAATTTTTCCGCGATGGCGCTGTAATCCTTGGAGCGCTGGTCTTCATTGCGGATCAGGAAACCGATGGCGGCGCCGGTGGTCTTACCCTCGTAGACGCCGGACAGGATTTCCACCGTGTCGGTTTCCCGGCGCTGCGTGACGTGGCGCGAACTGCCGGGCTTGCGACGGTCGAGTTCCTGCTGCAGATCGGCCGCCGTCAATGCCATTCCTGGCGGGCAACCGTCCACCACGCCTCCGTAGGCCGGCCCATGCGATTCGCCGAACGAAGTGACGCAGTAAAGGGTGCCGAAGCTGTTCCCGGACATCAGCAGAGAGTAGCATAGGACTATGAGAACACTGGGTTTTTCCCTGTTTCTACTGTTCTTCTCCGGCTGCGCCACGGTCAGCGTGCCGCCCCTGACGGCCGCTGACGTGGTCACTCTTTCGAAAGATGGCAGAAGCCCGAACGAAATCATCGCCGAACTTCGGCGCACCAACACCGTCATCCCGCTGAAGGCCTCCGACTACGTGACCCTCCACGACAACGGCGTGCAGAAGGAAGTGCTCGACTACCTGCAGTATGTCCAGATCGAAGACATGCGCTGGCGCGACCGAAGCCTGTACATGTACGGACCCGGCTGGGGCTACGGGGGTTTCGGCCCCTGCCGCCTTCGCGGCCGCGGGGGCTGCTAGGCGGTCTCGAAGAATTTCCGCGTTTCGAAAACCGAGTTCGATAGCGCCTTGCCGTTCGAGCGCAAGTGGCGCTTGAGCGCGAAGTCGAACAGCAGCGGGTTGTACTCGCGCACTTCGCGCAGGATCGGGCCGGCGGATTCCTGCACCAGCCCGAGCGACACCAGGTACCGCACCGAGAAGATCGGCATGATGCCCGGCAGCGGATAGTCGGAGCCGTTCAGCAGGCGCGGGTGCCAGTCCTCGCGCTCGATCACTCCGGGAAGGAAACGCGCGCGGTTTGTCTGCGTCAGTGCCGAGATGTCGCCGAACAGGTTCTTCTCGTACTTCTTGTCGTCGAACATTCTGGCAAAAAGCGAAAAGCTGTCCACGAACGGCCCGTTCGGCCCCTTGTCGGTATCGCGGTCCTCGCCCATCGAGGCGCAGTGCGCGACGACCACGCGCACGCCGGCATCCAGCGCGCGCCGCAGCCGCAGCGGATTCCCATACTCCTGCAGGTCGGTACCGATCACCGCGCGCTCTTCGCCCGCGTGCGAGATGACCGGGATCCTCAGGCGCGCGACGGCTTCGTAGAAGCGGTCGCACAGCGGCGAGGCGGGATCAATGCCCATCGACGCCGGCAGCCACTTCACCGCCCGCGCGTTGTCCTTCTTCGCCTGTTCGAGCGCCTCGACGCAATCGCGCCGGTAGGGATGGATCGAGCAGGCCCACTCGAAGAATGCCGGGTTCTCGCGCGCGACCTCGCGCGCGTAGCCGTCCGGAATGTGAAACGCAGTGCGGTCGAGGTCCGCCTTGCCGTCCTCGCCATAAGTCTTCTCGAACGCGAACAGCACCAGCTTCATGCCGGCGCGCAGACTGCCGAGCAGCCTGAGCATGCGCCGCACGTAGGCGCGGTCGATGCTGCCGCCCTCCCCGTCGTAGGCGCAACCCGCGTTCAGAAAAAACTGGCGCCGCAGGTAGTGCGCGGGATTCAGCGCGCTGTTCATGCGCGGGTTGAGGTAGATGCCGCTTGGCGAGTCGCCAATGCCAGCCAGGTGCGCGTGCGAATCCCAGACCTGCGCGTGATCCAAGCCCTGGAAGGCGCCGCGCACCAGTTCATGCCGCTGGAGTGGCAGCGGCAGGCCGGGACGGCAGGGATTCCGGATCCCCTGCTCGGGCCAGAATTTCCAGGCTGCCAGCGATGCGGCGCCGGCGAAGCCCGCGCCGCCAATCAGAAAATTGCGTCTTTTCAGGCCGGCCAGTTCTTGATGTAGCCCTTGAGCATTTTGTTCTCGAAGTCCTGCTCTTCAAGAACTGCTTTCGCTACGTCGCGGAACGAGATCACGCCGAGCAGCTTGCCGTCCTGCATCACCGGCAGGTAGCGCGCGCTGGTTTCGAGCATGGTGCGCCGCAGGTCGTTGACCTCCATCTCGGGGGTCGCGGTGACCGGATCCTTCACCATGATTTCGCTCACTTTGACGTCGCCGAGCGAACCGCTGCGCTTGGCGAGCGCACCGAGAAGCTCGTGGAAGGTCAGCATGCCGGCCATGCGGCCCTGGTCGAGAACCACCAGCGAACCGAGGTTCTGGTCCGCCATGGTCTTGACCGCATCCACCGCACGACCGCCGGGCTCGATGCTCAGCAGCCGGTTCCCTTTGACGCGCAAGATTTCTTTGACTTGCATGGCAGACCCTCCAAGCCGGAACCCTGAACCATACTAGTCCAAACCCGCCTCGCGAACTAGAGCCCCACGGCGTCGGCGACGAGGACCTTCAGATCCCGGTGCAGCTTTTCCCGCACCGCCGCGTGGGCCTTGCTCCCGATCAGGTTCTTCAGTTCGTAGGGGTCCCGGTCGAGGTCGTAGAGCTCGTCCAGCTCGCCATCCCGGCCCCGGTTCACCCAGTGAATGAGCTTATACCGATCGGTACGAATCGCCTTGTAGGTCATGCCGATCAACCAGGGATAAGCCTGCTCCGCCCAATATTCGGAGAGCACCGCTTTGCGCCACTTGACCGGTTTTTTGGACAACAAGGGCAACAGCGAACGGCCTTGAATCTGCGGGCCCGGCTTGCCGCCGGCGAGCTCGATCAGGGTGGGCGCGATGTCCTGGCAGATGATGAGATCGTGGATCCGGGTGCCGGCTTTGATTTTGTTGCCGTGCCTGATCAAAAAGGGACTGCGAATCCCTTCTTCATAAGCGAACCTGCGCTCCGGCCCCAGGCCGTGCTCGCCGAAGAAATAGCCGTTGTCACCGAGGAAGACGATGCAGGTGTTGTCGAGCTGGCCGTTCTTTTCGAGCGCGCCGAGGATCGTGCCGACACCCTCATCCACCGAGGCCATCATGCGTGCGCGCAGGCGGATTTCCTCTTGCGTGCCGGCGTGAATCGCGCCGAGCAGCGCCTTCGATGCTGGCTCGCTGCGCATCTTGAAGATCTCGGTCCAGGCCGGCTTCGACTTGATTACCTCGTCGTAGCTCAGCATGTTCGGCTTCTTCGGGAAGATCGCGTCCGTATAGAGGTTCTTGTGGCGCTCAGCGGGAATGTAGCCGCCGTCCTTGCCGAAGGAGACGGTGCCGTCGGCCTGCTGTTCAGCGTCCGGGTGCACCGCCTTGTGCGCGAAGAACAGCGACCAGGGCTGCTCGCCCTTCTGCTTGTCGAGGTATTCCACCGCCAGCGTATTCATGATGTCGGTGATGTAGCCGGTGTGCTGGATGTAGTTGCCGTCGTGGCACAGCTTCGGATTGACGATGCGTCCGTGGCCGTCGTAGCTCACCCAGTAGTCGTAGCCCGGCCGCGGCATGCCGTCGTTGCCCATGTGCCACTTGCCGATGTGCGCGGTCTTGTAGCCGAGCTTCTGCAGATCGAGATGGTAGTTTGGCAGCCGGTGGCTCATCGGCCCGCGCGCCACATTGTCGATGATGCCGTGGCGGCTCGCGTACTGCCCGGTCACGATCGAGGCGCGGTTGGGGGAACAGATGGAGGTCGTGTGGAATGCCCGCTCGAACAGCGCACCCTCATGCGCAAGCCGGTCGATGTTCGGCGTCTTCATATAAGGATGCCCTCCCGCGCCGAATTCGTCGTAGCGCAGGTCGTCAATCAGGATGACGAGGAAATTGGGTTTGCTCTTTTTCATCTCAGTCGTCGGCCTTGATATTGCGCGCCTTCGACACTTTCGAGTACGTCGCCTTCTCGCGCTGCAGGAACTCCACGAACTGCGGGGTAGTCAGACCGAGCGGATCGACGCCAGCTGCGACCAGCTTTTCCTTGAGCCCGGGTTCCTGCACCGCTTTGCCGATTTCCGCCGCAAGCCGCTCGATTACCGCCGGCGGCGTCTTCGCCGCCATGAACACGCCGGTCCAGTTGGTGAAGTTGTAGCCGGCGAAGCCCGGCAGCTCGGCTAAGGCGGGGACGTCGGGGAGCGTGCCGGAGCGCTTGGTGCTGGTGACGGCGACGATGTGGATCTTGCCGGACTTGTGCGGTGCGACCACGGGCGGCAGGCCCATGATACCCATCGGCACCTGGCCGCCGAGCAGGTCGGCGGTGGCGG
>JANXUV010000127.1 GCA_025356085.1 Betaproteobacteria bacterium | reverse complement strand
GCGAAGAGAAGACGGTCGAGATGGAGAGTTACGAGGCTGGTGGCAAACGCGCATGGGTGGAAGTGCGGACCAAACAAGCTTTCTTTCGGCGAGCAGTAATCAGCAGCTACAAAGCACGATGCTGCATGAGTGGCCTAGACGTCCCGGTGCTCTTGATCGCGAGCCACATCGTGCCTTGGAAGGTCGATCGCTTTAATCGAACGAACCCGAGGAACGGGCTTTGCCTCTCCGCTCTGCACGACAGAGCGTTCGACAAAGGGCTCATCACCGTCACCACCGATTTGCGAATCAAGGTTTCGAAGGCATTAAAGAAATCCGCGTCTGGAAAGTTCTTGACATCGAGCTTGGTGAGCTTGGATGGCAAAGACCTGCTGTTGCCGGAGAAGTTCTTTCCGAACCCCGACTTTCTCGCATATCACGTCAAAAGCGTCTTCAAAGGATGATCTCAACATGGCTGCGCCAATGCTCGGCAATAGTTCGCGAACACATGAGTTCGAAGTCCTCCTATACATGTACTTCGACGGCTGGACAGGCTTCGCGTATGACGAGTACGACCACCCTGTGAAATTCGGCGCAGTCGAGGAGGCATTGGCGGACCTCCATGACGCGTTCAGGATCTGGGATCAGCAGATCCTCGATGGAGAACGCACCTCTGATCAGTCATTTTCGCCCGACGATTTTGCTATCCGTAGCGTGCTTACTGGAGAAATGTGCCCGATCGCAGTATCGAAGAATGAGGTGAGCCTTAGATGCAAAGGCGGAAAATCACTGGCTAGCCAAATCGAACTGGGGAAAATCAATGTGACCGGACGCTTCCCGTAGCAAAAATTCAGGCTGGAAATTGATTCGTGGCACCAAAGCTCGTCGAGGTGAGAGATCTCCGCGAAGGACGATTCTCAGGAACAAGCGCCCGCGAGACCCCGCAGGTTAGTCGCTAAACTTCGGCTCGATGGAGAAAACCTGCCCCTTTTGCCAACCGGAGCCCTCGCGGTTGCTGGTTTCCGAGGATCTCGTGCTCGCGCTACGCGACGGCTACCCGGTTTCTCCTGGCCACAGCCTTATCGTGCCGCGGCGGCACGTGGGATCGTTCGGGGAGGCAAGCCTCGAGGAGCAAAGCGCGATGCTGGCGATGTTGGCGCGCGTCAGGACGATATTGGACGCGGAGCTGCGGCCGGACGGATACAACATCGGCATCAATGACGGCGCGGCGGCCGGCCAGACGGTGATGCACGTGCATATGCATGTCATTCCTCGGTATCGCGGCGATCGGCCCGATCCGCGCGGCGGGATACGCTGGATCATTCCGGAAAAGGCCGACTATTGGAGCAGCAGGGGCAAATGACTGCTCCGCCCGACGATCGAGGCCAGCTCGATTTCCTGCAGCACGTTCAGCGGATTTTCGACGAGGGCGAGTTTGTCGCGACGTACAAGTTCGCGCTGCTCATCGCGCTGGTGGAGCTGGCGATCGAGCGCGGCGACGACACAGGCGCGCCCCTCGATCTGGATCTGCATTCCATCGCAGAGAAATTCATCGAGCAGTACTGGCCGCACGCCGCACCATACGGCGCCGCAGAGGGCGCGCCTGCGGTGCTCGTTCAAAACCACGGCCGTCAGGCGGCGATCGTGGCGCGCGTCGCGGAAGCGCGCGGGCGATTCGGCACCCTCGCGCGCGCCAAGAGCGACAACAGCTGGCGAGTCTTTGTCGGCAACATCGCGCAAATCGTCAAGGAGATGCCCCTCTGGAAGCTGCAGACGCTGCGGCGCCGGAACGTGCCCTTCCTCTACGAAAAAAGCAGCGGCCCGCGCATCACACTTCTTCCGGGCGTTGCCTTCAATCTGCGGCGATTCGGCGCGCTGATACAGCTTCTTGCCAGGTCCGCTTGGGTGCAGCACATCCGCGCGAACCCCAGGAACGCGCCCACGGTGGGCGGAGCGACGGATCTGGAGTTGTTCCTGTTCGGCGGCGCACGGGTGGATCTCTCCGCGGCAAGGGCAGCGCTCCAGGACATGCAGGAAAACCGCTGCTTCTACTGCGACAGCGCGATGAGGCAGGATCCGCACGTCGATCATTTCATTCCGTGGTCGCGGTATCCGCGCGATCTCGCGCAAAACTTCGTTCTTGCACACAGCGCCTGCAATCTCGACAAGGGCGACATGCTGACCGCGTCGGCGCACCTCGCGAAGTGGGTGGCGCGCAACCGCGAGTCGGGGGCCGACCTTGCGGCCCGCCTGTCGCCGGCGGGATTCCTCGACGATCAACCCGCCGCGCTGCAGGTAGCGCGCTGGGCCTACCGTCAGGCCGAGGCCACGTCGGCGCAGCTTTGGGTGAGCCTGAAATACACGGTCAATGCCGACCGGCGCTGCTTGGAGATACTGGGCGGGTAGTAGAATCGCCCGATGCTCGATTGGACGACGTGCACGGCTGTTGAATGCGATCCCGAGAAGCTCAGCGGGGCGTGGGCATTTCGCGGCACGCGCGTGCCGGTGAGCGCGCTGTTCGAGAACCTGGAGAGCGGCGCTACGCTGGACCAGTTCCTCGCCTGGTTCCCGGGCGTGACTCGCAGCCAAGCGGAGTCCGTCCTCGAGCACGCTGCGCGCAGTCTGCAAGCAGCCTGACATCGCGGCCGCGTGCGAATCCTGTTCGACCAGGGTACGCCGGCGCCCCTCCGGGAATACCTTGCTGGACACACAGTCGCCACGGCGTACGAGCTCGGCTGGTCGACGCTTCGAAACGGCGAACTGCTCGCACGATGCGAAGGAAGGTTCGATGTGCTGCTGACCACGGACCGCCAGCTCCGCCATCAGCAGAATCTGGCCAGACGAAAGGTCGCGATCGTGGTGCTGCCGACCACGAGTTGGCCGAAGCTGAAAGCCGTCGCCAGTCGGATTGCCGAGGCAATAGCAAGCGCCGAAGCGGGCACGGTCACCGAATTTTCCGACCCGGGCATCTAGCCCGGAAAACGTGGTCTGTCCCTGATTTTGGGTCTATAATCCGCCCCTGCTGAGGAGCGCTGCATTCCCCAAAAGGTGGATCAGGCTCAGCTAAACAAAACGGCGCTCGCATTGGAAACGATGCGGGCGCTTCGCTTTTGGGGCCCCGCGAACCGATACGGAGAGCCCTGAAATGAACGCACCCAACCCGAAATTCACCGACTACAAGGTCGCCGACCTCAAGCTTGCCGACTGGGGCCGCAAGGAGATCGCCATCGCCGAGTCCGAGATGCCGGCGCTGATGATGATCCGCCAGGAGTACGCCAAGGCGCAGCCGCTCAAGGGCGCGCGCGTGACGGGGTCGCTGCACATGACGATCCAGACCGCGGTGCTGATCGAGACGCTGGAGGCGCTGGGAGCCGATGTGCGCTGGGCCTCGTGCAACATTTTCTCGACCCAGGACCACGCCGCCGCCGCGATCGCCGCTGGCGGAACGCCGGTGTTCGCGGTGAAGGGCGAGTCGCTGGACGAGTACTGGGACTACACGCACCGCATTTTCGAATTCGGCAAGCAGGGGCCGAACATGATCCTCGACGACGGCGGCGACGCGACGCTGCTGATGCACCTGGGCAAGCGCGCGGAGAAGGACCAATCCCTGATCGCCAAGCCGGGCAGCGAGGAAGAGACGTCGCTGTTCAAGGCCATCAAGGCCAAGCTCGCCAAGGACGCGACCTGGTATTCGCGCATGGCGAAGGACATCAAGGGCGTGACCGAGGAGACCACCACGGGCGTGCATCGCCTGTACGAGATGGCGAAGACGAAGGAGCTGCTGTTCCCTGCCATCAACGTCAACGACTCGGTGACGAAGTCGAAGTTCGACAACCTCTACGGCTGCAGGGAATCGTTGGTCGATGGAATAAAGCGCGCGACCGACGTGATGGTGGCGGGCAAGGTAGCGCTGGTGGCCGGCTACGGCGACGTGGGCAAGGGCTCGGCGCAGGCGCTGCGCGCGCTGTCGGCGCAGGTGTGGGTGACGGAAGTCGACCCGATCTGCGCGCTGCAGGCGGCGATGGAAGGCTACCGCGTGGTGACGATGGACTGGGCGGCCGACAAGGCCGACATCTTCGTGACTGCCACCGGCAACTACCACGTGATCACGCACGAGCACATGAAGAAGATGAAGGACCAGGCCATCGTCTGCAACATCGGCCACTTCGACAATGAGATCGAGGTCGCGTCGTTGTCGAAGTACAAGTGGGAGGAGATCAAGCCGCAGGTGGACCACATTATTTTCCCGGACGGGAAAAGGATCATCCTGCTCGCCAAGGGGCGGCTGGTGAACCTGGGCTGCGGCACGGGCCACCCGAGCTACGTGATGAGCTCGTCCTTCGCCAACCAGACCATCGCGCAGATCGAGCTGTTCACCAACACGAAAAAATACCCGATCGGCGTCTACACGCTGCCCAAGCACCTGGACGAGAAGGTGGCGCGGCTGCAGCTGCAGAAATTGAACGCCGTGCTGACCGAGCTGTCGGATGAGCAGGCCAAGTACATCGGCGTGCCGAAGACGGGGCCGTACAAGACGGACCACTACCGCTACTAACGGGAAGGGAAAGGAGACCGCATGAAATTGCTACTCGTCTGGCTGATTAATGCAGTCGCGCTGATAGCGGTGACTTACCTGCTGCCGGGCATCGCGGTCTCCAGTTTCGTCACGGCGCTGGTCGCGGCGCTGGTGCTGGGCCTGGTGAACGCGGTGATCCGCCCGATCCTGATCCTGCTGACGCTGCCGGCAACGCTGCTGACGCTGGGCCTGTTCATCTTCGTCATCAACGGCCTGCTGTTCTGGTTCGTGGGCTCGTTCGTCGAAGGGTTCGTGGTTTCGGGCTTCTGGTGGGGCGTGATCGGCGCCATCGCCTACAGCATCGTTTCGTGGGCGCTGTCGGCGCTGCTGCTGAACAGCAAGTAGTGCTGAAAGAAAAGCTCCTCGACCCCGCGAGCGCGGTGCTGCTCTATGGCACCACGCCGCCGCGCGCCGGGTCGGCGGCCGAGGCCGTGGAAGACGCGGCAAGCAAGCTGGCTGGCCGGCTCGCGCCGCTGCCCATCGACGGCGTGGTGGTTTACGACGTCCAGGACGAGCCTGGGCGCAGCGAAGCGCCGCGTCCCTTCGCCTTCGCCGGCACCGTCGATCCGCGAAGCTATTCGTCGCTGCTCGCCGCGCGTACCGGCAAGCCCGCAATCACCTATAAATGCGTGGGCGACCTGGATGAAACGGGCTGGCAGACCTGGCTCGACGACGCGGCGCGCGCGCACGGCGTGGGCTTCCTTTCCATCGTCGGACGGCCGACCTCGGGGGTGAAGTATCCGCTGGCGCTGTCGAAGGCGATCCGGCTCGCCGCCGCGCACCCGGCCGGCTTCACCCTCGGCGGGGTGGTCATCGCGGAACGCCATACCGCCGAGCGCAGCGAATCGGCGCGGCTGCTCGCGAAGGGCATCGAGGGCTGCGGCTACTTCATCTCGCAGACCGTCTACCACGCCGACGCCAGCATCCGCCTGCTCGCGGATTACGCGCGCGATTGCAGGGGCGCCGGCGTAAAGCCGCGGCGCGTCGTGCTGAGCTTCTCGCCGGTCGGGCGCGAGAAGACCATGGCATTCCTGAACTGGCTGGGGGTGCGCATTCCGCCGGATACCGCACGCGCGATCCTCGGCGCGGCAATTCCGCTGGCGAAGTCCATCGAGATCTGCCGCGACAACCTGCGCCGCATCCTCGAGCAGCCCTACGCGAAGGAAATCCCGCTGGGCGTCAGCGTCGAAAGCGTCTCGATCAACCGGGACGAGATCGACGCGAGCGTGGACCTGTTCCACGCCCTCGCCGAGGTAGTGAAGCGCTAGGCCGCGCGTTTCTTGCGCTGCGCGTCCTTGACGTGCATCTGCGCGTAGGCGCCGTGCGCGGCAGACTCAGCATCGCCGACATGCACCGGGTAGCCCATGTCTTCAAGCACCGAGCCGAGCGCCGACAGGCACAGCATCACGTTGTCGGCACGGCAGGAATAGCCCATCAGGCCGAAGCGCCAGATCTTGCCTTTCAAGGGCCCGAGGCCGGCGCCGATTTCCAGGCCGAACTCGGAGAGCAGGCGCTTGCGCACCTCCTCTTCGTTGACGCCTTCCGCGCAACGCACCGCGTTCATCTGCGGCAACTGGTACTGCTCCTTCACCAGGAACTTGAGGCCCATCGCCTCAAGGCCTGCCTTCAGCGCCAGGTGGTGGCGTGTCGCGCGCGCCCAGGCGTTCTCCAGGCCTTCTTCGCGGATCAGCAGCAGAGCTTCATGCAGCGCGAAAAGGGAATTTGTCGGCGCGGTGTGGTGGTAAGTGCGCGCGCCCGCGTTCCAGTAGCCCAGCAGCAGGTTCATGTCCATGAACCAGCTGCGGATCTTGTCCTTGCGCGCCTTGACGCGCTCGACCACGCGCTCGGAGAAAGACACCGGCGACAGGCCCGGCGTGCAGGACAGGCATTTCTGGCTCGCCGAATAAATCGCGTCGATTTCCCATTCGTCGACCCGGACCGGCGTGCCGGCCAGCGAGGTGACGGCATCGACGATCACCAGCGCGCCGTATTTGTGCGCGATCTGCGTGAGCAGCCTGGCGTCGGATTGCGCGCCGGTAGAGGTCTCGGCGTGCGCGAAGGCGACGACTTTCGCGTCCTTGTTCTTTTTCAGCGCGTCTTCCAGCTTCTGCGGATCCACCGGCTCGCCCCAGGCGTCTTCCACCAGCACCGGTACGCCGCCGCAGCGGATCACGTTCTCCAGCATGCGGCCGCCGAACACGCCGTTCTGGCACACGATCACCTTGTCGCCGGGCGCGACCATGTTGACGAAGCAATACTCCATGCCGACCGAACCCGGCCCCGAGATCGGGAACGTGAGCGCGTTCTTCGTCTGGTAGACGTAGCGCAGCAGCGATTTCAGCTCTTCCATCATCTCGACGAAGACCGGGTCGAGGTAGCCGATCGCCGGCTGGCTCATGGTGGTGAGCACGCGCGGGTGGATCTCCGTCGGGCCGGGACCCATCAGGGTGCGCTGCGGCGGGTGGAAGGAATGGATGCGCTTCGAGGGGGCGAACTGGGTCATGGGATCACTCTCCGACATTCCAAAAGGCGCATCGTCCGGGCGCGATTTCACGCGCACCGGGTTCTTGGCGCTGGCTTCATTGACGACTTCGGCCGAACTGATGCTGCCCCGGGTGATGCGTTCCACCTCGCCCGCCCAACGCGCGGGGACGTAGCCCGTCTTCACCCAGTTGTGCACCACAGCCCGGTCGAGCTGGAACGCGCGCGCGACATCCGCCTGGCTGCCGAACATCTCGACGAGTCGCACCGCGCAGTTCATGGACTGAATTTTAGTATGTCAAACTGGCTTTGACAAGCAAAGACGCACGGCCTTAGCATTCGCCATGAGCCAGCAGTCCCGCGCCGCCTTCATCGTCACGCTCGCCGCCGCCGCCTTCCTGATGGTGACGATGGGCGTGCGCCAGTCGTTCGGCCTGTTCATCTCGCCGCTCAACTCCTCGACCGGGCTCGGCATCGCCGCCATCAGCTTTGCGCTGGCGATCGGGCAGTTCACCTGGGGCGCGATCCAGCCAGTCGCCGGCGCGCTCGCCGACCGCCACGGGCCCGGCAAGGTGCTGGTCGCCGGCGTGGTGATTCTCGCCGCCGGCATGGCGCTCACGCCGTTCATGGACTCGAGCTTCGGCCTCATCGTCTCGCTCGGCCTGCTCGCCTCGATCGGCTCGGGCCTGGGCAGCTTCTCGGTGCTGATCGGCGCCGCCTCGCAGCGCATGCCCGCGGAAGCGCGCGGCAAGGCCGCGGGCATCGTCAACGCCGGCGGCTCGATGGGGCAGTTCGTATTCGCGCCGGTCGCGCAGGCGCTGATCCAGGCGGTCGGCTGGATGGCCGCGCTCTGGTCGATGGCGGCGATGGCGCTCGCCGCGCTGCCGCTGGTGCGCTCCGTGGCGCCCAAGGGCGCGGCCGCGCCCGCGCCGACCAAGGAATCGCCCTGGCGCGCGCTGCGCAACGCGTTCAAGGACAACAGCTATGTCCTGCTCAACCTCGGCTTCTTCACTTGCGGCTTCCATATCGCCTTCCTGGTCACCCACCTGCCGCAGGAAGTGAACCTCTGCGGCCTGCCGCCGACGGTGGCGAGCTGGTCGCTCGCGATCATCGGCCTCGCCAACATCGCGGGCAGCCTCGGCGCCGGCTTCGCGACCGCGCGCTACCGCAGCAAGTACATCCTCGCCTGGATGTACGGCTCGCGCGCG